>NZ_JBBKZV010000010.1:0-208016 GCF_037889915.1 Variovorax humicola
GCCGCGGGCTACGCCGGGCTGGACAACGAGCTGTTCTACATGGACAAGACCATGATGGTCTTCGGCGACGCCAAGAAGGTGGTCGAGGACATGGGCAAGGCGATCGAGTAATCGACTGCCGCATCGGGCGGCGAACGCCCGCCTTTCCAGCCGCAAGGCAGACGCGCCCCCGCACGGGACGCGCGAGACAACAGCACTGCATCAGGCCTTCCGGACCCTCACTGGTAGAAACCATGAGAGTCCAATGAAGTTACTAATATACAGTCATCCTATTGTTAGATAGATAGAGTGTTAGCTCTGATAATTCCGTCAGGCGCCACACCTCACCACCAGGAGCAAAAGATGAAATTCCCCCGCTTGAAGCCCGGTTTGATCGCAGCAGCCCTGTGCGCTGCCTGCACAGCGAATGCCCAGACGAACGTCATCAAGATCGGCGTGAACCAGCCGCTCACAGGTGTTGTGGCGGCATCGGGCAACTTCGTGACGAACGGCGCAAAGATCGCCGCCGACGCCATCAATGCCAAGGGTGGCGTCAACGGCATGAAGATCGAGCTGGTCATCGAGGACAGCAAGAGCAACCCCACCGAGGCCGCCAACGCGGCGGAAAAGTTGATCGTGCGCGACAAGGTGCCGGTCATCATGGGGGCGTGGAGTTCCACCTACACGCTGGCCGTCATGCCCAAGCTGATGGAATACAAGGTGCCGATGCTGGTCGAGACTTCGAGCGCGGACAAGATCACCCAGCTGGGCAATCCCTACGTGTTTCGCATCAGCCCGACCAGCGGCATGGAGGCCAAGAGCTTCACCCGGCATGTCGGCCAGCTTCATATCCGCAAGGCCGACTTCCTGGTCGTGAACAACGACTGGGGTCGCGGTGCGTCCGACGCGTTCGGCGAAATGCTGAAGAAGGAAGGTGCGACCATCGGTCGCGTCGAGCTGATGGACGCCGCGGCGCAGGACATGTCGGCCCAGTTGTCGCGCATCAAGGGCTCCGATGCCGACACGCTCTTCGTCACGACGGCCGTCGAACAACTGACGCTCGTGCTGAAGCAGGTGCAATCGCTGGGCCTGAAGCGCCAGATCATCACGACGGGTGGATCGCAGAACCCCGACCAACTGATCGAGCAGGCCGGTTCCGCGGCAAACGGTTCGATTCACAGCGTGATCTTCTCGCCGTGGTTTCCGGAAGTGGCTGCCGATCCCGAATTGACCAAGGTCTTCATTGCCGAATGGAAGAAGCGTGGCCTGGATCCGGCCGGCATGACCGAAGGCTCGCGCGGGTATGACGGCATTGCTGCCATCGCCGCGGCCATCGGAAAGAGCGGCGCCACGGATGCCGAGAAGATCCGCGACGCCCTCTGGAAGGTCGACCTGACGGGCCTGACCGGAAAGATCGCCTTCGCCAAGGTCGGACCGGAAGGCAAGGAGAGCGCGCAAAGCATGCCGCAGATGAGTCTCGTGAAGATCGACAGCGGAAAGATCGTGTCGGTCAAGTAAGCAGGCCTGCCCGGACTCGCGCCCGACTGGCCTGAGGGCTTCGGGCGGCTGCGCATCCGCCCGGCTGGCGGGCGCGGCAACGCCCAAGTGTTCAACACCCCTCGCGCACGTGAGCAAACAAAGTGGACCAACTCCTACAGCACATCGCAAATGCACTGATCCTGGGGGGCACCTACGCCCTGCTCGGGATCGGTTTGACGCTGATCCTCGGGATCATGAAGGTCGTCAACTTCACGCATGGAGAGCTCTATGCGTTCGGCGCCTTCATGGCCTATTACTTCGTCTCGGGCCTGGGATGGAATTTCTTCGTCGCGATCGCGATGGCCATCGTCCTCGGCGTTCTGGTCGGCGCGCTGATCGAGCGTCTGATCCTGCGGCGAATGCGGGGTGCCGACATCGACTCCACCATGGTCGTGATGATCGGCTGCTGGATCACGATGCAGAACGTCGCCCTCATCGTCTGGGGTGGCGTCGCCAAGTCGGTGGTCACGCCTTTCCCGACCGAGCCGCTGGTGATCGGACCGGTGTCGATCTCCTGGCTGCGCATCTTCGTGCTGGTAGCGGCCTTGCTGCTGATCGGCGTGACCTATCTGCTGATCCAGAAGAGCTCGCTGGGCAAGGCGATGCGCGCGACTTTCCAGGACCGTGATACGGCCTCGCTGATGGGCATCAACGTCAACGCGATCTACACCGCAACGTTTGCGCTGGGCTCCGGCCTGGCGGCGGCCGCGGGCTCGCTGCTCGGCCCGGTCTTCGTCGTCACGACGACCATGGGCAACATGGCGGCGCTCAAGGCGTTCGCCATCGTCATCATGGGTGGACTGGGCAGCATCGAGGGCGCGGCCATCGGCGGGTTCATCCTGGCCTTCGCGGAGGAACTCGGTTCCGGCTACATCTCGTCCGGATACCGCGACGCGATGGGGTTCATCCTCATCATTCTTGTACTCATGTTCAAACCGACCGGGCTGTTCTATGCCCGCGGGGAGCGGATCGGATGAAAAACCTCGGAACCATCTTGCTGGTCGGCGTACTGCTGACGGTGCCCCTGTGGGTCACGGACCAGTACTACCTGCATGTGATCATCACGACCGGCATCTTCATTGTCGGCGCCATGAGCCTGAACCTGCTGCTCGGCTTCACCGGCCAGCTCAGCCTCGGCCACATTGCCTTCTTCGGCATCGGTGCGTACACGAGCGCGCTCACCGCCCTGGGCTTCGACATTCCCGTGTTCTGGGGCGATGCCCGAATCGTCCACGAGCCGTGGCACCCGGTGATCGGCGTCGTGCTGGGCACGATCGTCGCCGGGGCTTGTGGCTTCGTGATCGGCAAGCTCTCGTTCAAGATTCGGGGCTCTTACTTCGTGATCGTCACCATCAGCTTTGCCGAGGTGGTGCGGCTGGTGGCACTGAACTGGGTCGACCTCACGCAAGGGCCGCTGGCGCTGAGCAACATCCCGCCGCTTGGCTACAACCTTCCAGGACTGGGCGAAGCGGTGTTCCTGGCCAAGACGCCGAACTACTACCTGGTGGCGGGGCTGGGCCTGATCTCGTGGTTGCTGATCCGGCGCATCGTGAACTCGCGTACGGGACGGGCCATGATCGCGCTGCGCGAGAACGAATCGCTGGCGACCTCGGTGGGCATCGACGTCACCCGCTACCTCGTGTTCGCCGCGGTGGTCTCCGCCGCGCTGGGCGGCGCCGCGGGCGCGCTCTATGCGCACTACATCCGCATCATCGATCCGGACATCTTCCTTTTCATCTACACGGTGACGATGGTGATCATGGTGGTCACGGGAGGCAAGGGCACGCTGGCGGGCCCGATCGTCGGCGGGGTGATCTTCGGCGTACTGCCGGTCGGACTGCGCGCCGTCGCGGCGCCCGAGCTGCAATGGATCGTGTATGGCGTGGCCATGATCCTGGTCGTATTTTTCTTGCCGCGAGGCATCGTACCGGCGGTCTCGGACTGGTGGAACAGGAAGACAGGCTCGTCGCCGCGGCACGTGCGCGCCAAGCCACTCTCCACGGTGAAGTCTTCGGTCGGACAGCCCGCGAGCTGGAACTCCTCCGCACGCAAGGCCACCCTGTCGGTCAAGGCCATCACCCGGGAATAAGACATGACACAGGCAACGAAGGTCTCGAAACCCATCCTGTCCATCGAGCACGTCGCAGTGCGCTTCGGTGGGCTGGTGGCGATCTCCGACATGAGCTTCGGCGTGAAGGAAGGTGAACTGGTCAGCCTGATCGGTCCGAACGGTGCCGGCAAGACGACCGCGTTCAACGTGGTCACCGGCTTCCTGCGTCCGACCAAGGGCGAGGTGCACTTCCGCGGCGCGCCGCTGCACACCCTCAAGCCGCATCAGGTGGCAAGCACGGGGCTGGTGCGCACGTTCCAGAAGACCAGTCTCTTCTCGTCCAACACGGTGTTCGAGAACGTCCTCACGGGCATGCATCGGCACGGCAGCATCTCGGCCTGGGCCACGCTGCTTGCGCTGCCGAGCCTGCGCCGCGAGGAGGCCCGGCTGCGTGAGTCCGCATGGGAGATCCTCGACTTCGTCGGCATCGCCCACCGTGCGGACGAACTGGGGGGCTCGCTGCCGTATGGCGAGCAGCGCCTGCTGGGCGTGGCCGTGGCATTGGCCGCGGGTCCGAACATGCTGCTGCTCGACGAGCCTGCGGCCGGGATGAATCCTTCGGAAACGGCGGAGTTCATGTCGCTGTTGACCAGGATCCGGCAGCGCGGCATCTCGATCCTGCTGGTCGAGCACGACATGCCGCTGGTCATGGGCGTGTCGGACCGCATCGTGGTGCTCAACTACGGAAAGATCATCGCCAACGGCTCGCCCGCCGAAATCCAGGCCAACCCCGAAGTCATTCGCGCCTATCTCGGGCAGGGAGTCAAGCATGCTTGAAATCGACAACATCGTCTGCCGCTACGGCAAGGTCGACGCGGTCAAGGGCGTCTCCCTGAAAGTCCGCAAGGGCGAGTTGGTGACCATCATCGGCGCCAATGGGGCCGGCAAGTCGTCCACGCTGAAAGCCATCTCGGGCCTGCTGCCCCCGTCGAGCGGCACCATCCGCTTCGAGGGCGAAGACATCACGCGCGCATCGGCGCAGCGCATCCTGTCGATGGGCATCGCGCATTGCCCCGAAGGCAGGCGCGTGTTTCCGCAGATGACGATCCAGGAAAACCTGGAGATCGGTGCCTATCGTCGCAAGGACAAGGCCGGCATCAAGTCCGACATGGAACGCATGTTCGGCACCTTCACCCGGCTGGCGGAGCGCCGCAACCAGATGGCGGGCACGCTGTCGGGCGGCGAGCAGCAGATGCTGGCCATCTGCCGTGCGCTGATGTCGCGTCCCAAGCTGGCATTGTTCGACGAGCCTTCCCTGGGCCTGGCCCCGAATTTCGTCGAGAAGACGCTGGAGATCATCCGCCAGGTCAGGGCGGATGGCGCGACCGTACTGATGGTGGAGCAGAACGCCTACGCGGCGCTGGACATGTGCGACCGTGCCTATCTGTACGAGTCTGGTTCCCTCGCGCTCGAGGGGACGGGCAAGGACATGATCGACGATCCGCATGTCCGCAAGGCTTACCTCGGCGCCTGAGGCTGCGAGCATGTGCAGCGTCGAGCCGTCCGTTGCCATACGCACGCAGATTTCGCTGCCGATGGATGGCTGCGATGGACCGGCGACGCTGATCACCTTCACCGGGTTCGCCAGGCAGCAGGAACATTTCGTCCTGCGCTTTGGTGATATCCATGCGGATCCGGCGCCTCTGGTTCGCATTCACTCCGAATGCATCACGGGCGACCTGTTCCGCTCGCAGCGCTGCGATTGCGGCGCGCAACTCGAGCAGGCGAAAGCCATGGTCGCCGCGGAGGGAGGGTTGATCGTGTACCTGCGGCAAGAGGGTCGCGGCATCGGTTTGTATTCCAAGATCGATGCCTATCGCCTGCAGGACCAGGGGCTGGACACCTTTGCGGCGAACGAATACCTGTCGCTGCCGCGAGACGGGCGCGACTTCACGTGTGCCGCGCAGATGCTACAGGCGCTCGGGGTGCGGCGCTTGCGGCTGATCACCAACAATCCCGAGAAGCAACGGCAGCTCGCCGACGCCGGGCTGGACGTGGTGGGGATCGTGCCCACCGGCACGTTCCAGACCGCCTACAACCAGCGCTATCTCGATGCCAAGGCGAAGCTCGCGCGGCATTGGCTCGATCTGGAGCCGGCTTGCCGCAACGAGGAAGTTGTTGCGGTGCATTGAAGCGTGGCGCGCGTCCAGATGGCCTTCGGGCGCTGACGCGGCGAGAGATCATCGTTTGAGGCGCGCGGTCCAGCCGAGGCATTCAATGCCTCACGCGACTTCGTGTTCGAAAGCACGAGGGTTCGCAAGCTGGTTCTCATGGTCTTGAACACCAAGCCCCATGAGTTCAAGGCAGCCGCGCGCAGCGATGCGACGCAGCCCGCGATTCACGCCCGTTCGAGCCACTTCTCCTGCGCGGCCATCACGTCCTCGGCCGACTTGCCGACCAGCTCCCGGTAGACCGCCGGTGCGGTGGCGCCTTCGGTGTTGATCAGCAGGATCGTCGAGTCCGCGCCGAGCCCTGTCTTGCGGCGCAGGTCGGGGTCTCGCAGCAGGTGGGCCAGGCCCGCGAGGCCGGCCGCGCCCGATTCACCGCTGACGACGGGAATGTCGCTGGCTTCGGCGCGGGCGAGGAGGCGCATGGCATCGACCGCCTCGTCGTCCTGGATGGTCATGAAGAAATCGATCGAGGGCTGCAGGAAGCGCCACGCCAGCGGCGATGTCTCGCCGCAGGCCAGGCCGGCCATCACCGAGTCGACGGAGCCGGTGGCGTTGGCGGCGCGCCCTGCAATCGCGCTCTGGTAGAGGCAGTCGGCCTGCTCGGGCTCGACGATGACCATGGTCGGACGGTCCTTGCCATGCTGCTCGCACAGGTAGCTGGCGATCCCGGCGGCCAGCCCGCCCACGCCGCCCTGGAGGAACACGTGGGTGTAGGCGCTGGCGTCGCCCTGCCGGACGTTGCGCTGTTCGAGGATCTCCGCGGCAATCGTGCCGTAACCCTGCATCACGTCGCGGGGGATGTCCTCGTAGCCGTCGTACGAAGTGTCGGAGACCACGTACCACCGGTTGTCGCTGGCCAGGCGCGCGGCTTCCTCGACCGACGCGTCGTAGTTGCCGGCGATGCGGACGATCCTGGCGCCGTGCGCCGCGATCGCGCTTTCTCGCTCCATGCTGACGTTCTTGTGCAGCACGATCACGCAGCGGCAGCCGATGGCGTGCGCTGCGGCGGCGAGTGCGCGGCCATGGTTGCCGTCCGTGGCGCTGATGACGGTGAAGTCGCGCAGATGCGCTGCGTGCTTGCCGAGGAAAAGTTCCCGGGCCTCGAACTTCTGCTCCGGCCACATGCGCTGGATCAGGCGGATCAGCGCAATCGGCGCACCGAGCGCCTTGAAGCTGCACAGCGATGCGCGCTTCGATTCGTCCTTGATGTCGATCCTCGCGACGCCGAGCGTGCGCGCCAGTCCAGGGAGCGCGATCAGCGGCGTCGCCTCGCGCGTGAGTTCTGGCCAATGCGACAGCCATTGCCGGCTTTCCTGCGCCTTGGCAATGCTCATGATGGCGCGAAGGCTGCTGCTGTAGGGGACGCGGTTTGCGGATCTGTTCTCGACGAGCATGGGAGGCCTTGAAAGTGAAGTTGGGGGATCGGGGTTTGGTTCGGAGGGTGGACGGGGAGGGGCGGATGCCGGCTTAGGCGGCTTAGGCGGCTTGGGCGGCTTGGGCGGCTTGGGCGGCTTGGGCGTGCGCGACGCAACCGTTCGCCATGTCGTCCAGGTGCATTGCCACCGCGGACAACGGCCTGCGGACGAAGGGCTTGCCCGCATCGAGCGGGTAGCCGAGGGTGATCATCCCCTGCGGCTCCCAATGCGCGGGCATGCCCAGCGCCCCCCGTACGGTGTCGGCGCAGAACATCGGCGCGCACAGCCAGCAGGCACCCAGGCCCGCGGCATGCGCGGCCAGCAGCAGGTTCTGCCCGGCCATCGCCGTGCTCTGGATCGCCATCTGGTGTTCGTAGCGGTTGCGCAGCGCGTCGGGATAGACATCCATGTGCTCCATGCTGAGGCTCACGATGATCACAGCGGCGGCGCCGGTGATGCGCGCGAAGGACCTCGCCACATCGGCCTCGATGTCGGCGATGGCGTCCTTGTCCCGCTGACGATCCTTGCGCAAGCGGTCGCCCATGGCGCGCGCCAGCTTCGCGCGCTGCGGCAGCGAATGCGCGACGGCGAAGCGCCATGGCTGCCGGTTGTGCGCCGAAGGTGCGGTGATGGCGGCTTCCAGCAGGCGGTCGACGAGCGCCTTCGGAATCGGGTCGGGCAGGTAGCGGCGTACGGAACGCCGCATGCTGCCCTGCAGCCCGGCGCGCGGTGGCACTGTCACTTCGGCCATTGCCTCGCAGGTCTCATACGCCATGGAGTTCGCTCCGCGTGCGTTCGGGCGGCCGCGTCCGGATCGCCTGTGGCCCTTGCTGTGACACCTCCAGATCGCGGATGCGGCCGTCGGTCAACCCGTAGATCCAGCCATGAACGGTGAGGTCCTGTCCGCGCCGCCATGCGG
The DNA here is from genome assembly GCF_037889915.1 of Variovorax humicola. Lineage (NCBI taxonomy): Bacteria > Pseudomonadati > Pseudomonadota > Betaproteobacteria > Burkholderiales > Comamonadaceae > Variovorax > Variovorax humicola. The sequence continues at coordinate 8,134 of NZ_JBBKZV010000010.1, forward strand.
TCTGCACGACCGTGCTCTCGCAGGTGTTGGCCACCTGGTCGATGACGTTCAGTTCGCACAGCATGTCGTGCCGCGCCTGTTCGTCGGTGCATTCATCGAGCTTGGCGATGTGCTTGTCGCGGGTCACACGCATCTGGGCCAGCCAGTTGTCCACCAGGCCGAGCCGTACGTTCGACAGTACCGCCTTGACCCCGCTGCAGCCATAGTGCCCGCAGACGATGATGTGGCGGACCTTCAGCATGTCGACCGCGAACTGCATCGCCGACAGGCAGTTCATGTCCGAATGCTTGACCATGTTGGCCACGTTGCGGTGCACGAAGATTTCGCCCGGAGGCAGGTCGACGATCGTGTTCGCGGGAACCCGGCTGTCCGAGCAGCCGACCCAGAAGTAGGCCGGCAACTGCTGCGCGGCCAGCCGGTCGAAGAAGGCCGGGTCGCGCGCCCGCACGGCCGCGGCCCAGTCCTGGTTGCTCTGCAGCAGATGATCGAGTTGTCCCATGCTTGAATCGCTCCGGATACCAGTGCTTCAGGCCACGCAGCTGCCCGCGGGCGCGCGCTTGCGGAAATCGATGCGCACGGGTTCGACCGGTGTGGTGACTGCGCGCGCCTTCGCCATGATGTGGGCCGGCGGCGTGCCGTAGGCCGTGGTGCGCTGGCGCGGGACGCGGCCCATCGCGCGCAGCATGGCCTCCATGTCCATGGCCGTCATCTCCTGGCCGTGCGCCGCGCCCGCTGCGCGCGAGATGGTTTCGTTCATGAGCGTGCCGCCCATGTCGTTCACGCCGGCGTCGAGGCAGGCCTTCACGCCCTGCGCACCGAGCTTGACCCACGATGCCTGGATGTTCGGTATGACCGGATGCAGCGCCAGGCGACCCACGGCGTGCATCAGCACGGTCTCGCGGAACGACGGACCGCGCCGCGCGTTGCCCTTGCGATAGATCGGCGATTCCATGTGCACGAAAGGCAGCGGCACGAACTCGGTGATGCCGCCCGTCTCGATCTGCAACGCACGCAGGTGCAGCAGGTGGCGCGCCCAGTGCTCGAACCTTTCCATGTGGCCGAACATGATCGTCGAGGTGCTGCGAAGGCCCAGCCCGTGCGCGGTGCGCATCACTTCGAGCCACTGTTGCGTGTTGACCTTGTCGTGGCAGAGCACCTTGCGCACTTCGTCGTCGAGAATTTCCGCAGCCGTGCCGGGCAGCGTGCCCAGCCCCGCGTCCTTGAGCTGCGCCAGGTAGTCGCGCAGCGGCAGGCCCAGCGTCTTCGCGCCCTGCCAGACTTCGAGCGGAGAGAACGCGTGCACGTGCATGTCGGGTGCGGTCGCCTTCACGGCGCGGCAGATCTCGAGATAGGTGGCGCCGGTGTACGAAGGGTGGATGCCGCCCTGCATGCACACCTCGGTGGCGCCGCGGTCCCATGCCTCGCGCACGCGGCGCTGGATTTCCTCCAGCGGCAGGTCGTAGGGCTTGCCGCGCAGATCTTCCGAGGTCTTGCCTTTTGCGAACGCGCAGAACTGGCAGCGGTAGCTGCAGATGTTGGTGTAGTTGATGTTGCGGTTGACCGCGAAGCTGACGACGTCGCCGTTCATTTCGCGGCGCAGTGCGTCGGCGGCTGCGCAGACGGCGGTGAACTCTTCGCCCCGCACGCGGAACAGCCGCACGATCTCGGCCTCGCTCAAGGTGCGGCCTGCCCGGGCACGTTCGAGGATGCGTTCGACCTCGCTGCCCGCCTTCGGCGCTGGCTTTCCGCCAATGCGTTGCAGATCGGCCTGCGGTGGTGGTTCCTGCGCGCCGGGCGACCAGCTGTCGGTGCGCGGGAACCCGTCGCTGTCCAGGCGGTGCAGCAGCGGCGTACGGAACGTCGGGTCGACCCAGCGGTCGAGGTCACGCGCATAGGCGGGATAGATCGCGAGGCGTTCCGTCAGCTCCATGCCGCCGGCGCGGGTCGCCTTGGCCAATGCGTCGAGATGCGGCCAGGGCGCTTCCGGGTTCACGTGGTCCGGCGTGACGGGCGAGACCCCGCCCCAGTCGTTGATGCCCGCATCGAGCAGCGGACGCAGCGCGCCGGGACGCAGGTTCGGCGGCGCCTGGATGTTCATCGACGGATCGAAGATCAGCCGCGCGGCAGCAATGGTCCACAGATGCTCTTCGAGCGAGGGGACGGGTGCGTCGACCATCAGCGTCCCGACCTTGGGCCGGAAGTTCTGGATGATGATTTCCTGGAGATGGCCGTAGCGGTCTTGCAGGTCGCGCAGCGCGAGCAGCGCGTCGATGCGCTCGTCGCGGGTCTCGCCGATGCCGATCAGGATGCCGGTGGTGAAGGGCACGCCAGCCTGTCCTGCCAGCTCGATGGTCTTCAGGCGTGCCGCCGGGTCCTTGTCCGGAGAGCCGAAGTGCGGTCCACCGCGTTCGCACAGGCGTTGCGAGCTGCTCTCGAGCATGATCCCCTGCGAGATGGAGACCGCGCGCAGCGCACGCAGGTCGTCGAGATCGAGCAGGCCGGGATTCACATGGGGCAGCAATCCGGTTTCGGCGTACACCGCGCGTGCGGCCTCGGCGAGGTAGGAGAGCGTGGTCGCGTGCCCCATTTCGGCGAGCGCATCGCGCGCCGCGTGATAGCGCAGCTCGGGCTTGTCGCCCAGGGTGAACAGCGCTTCCTTGCAGCCGGCCGCCGCGCCGGCGCGGGCGATCTCGAGCACCTTCTCGAGCGACAGGTAGGGCGCCTCGCCCTTGCGCGGCGCGTGGGCGAAGGTGCAGTAGTGGCACACGTCGCGGCACAGCTGGGTGAGCGGGATGAAGACCTTGCGCGAGTAGCTCACGACCGGGCCGTGGGCGGCGTCCCGCCGCGCGGCGGCGGTGGGCATCAGGGCCTCGGAGGTGAAGCCGGGCAGCATGCGGGCCTCTTCGTGCGAGAGCCGGCTTTGCGGCGTGGGCATTGGCAGGGCGATGGGCATGTCTCTTACTCCGGTGAGAGTGCGGCGGTTGCGCCGAAGGTGAATGCGCTGAAGCAGTTGGGGGCCCGCTCCGGCGCGCGCTGGGGCAGGCGCGGTTCGGGCAGTTTGCGCAGCCCGGGTAACTCGCGCAGTTCGAGCAGACGCCGGGCAATCCCGCTGTCGGTGAGATAGGCAAACGCGCGCGTGGTCGACGGTTGCTCGAGGAAGGCGTACAGGTCTCCCGGGCGGTCGATGTCGCGCCCGAAGCGCGGCAGCACCGGGATCTTCGGCACCACGCCAAGCGCCATCGAGGCCGCGTGATGGCGTCGAAAGCTGTCGTCGCCGAAGCAGATCGGCAGCAGGTCCGGCGGCGAGCATGCCAAGGCGTTCGTACCGCCGTCCTTGGCCGCTCCGACGAGCGTGACCGTTGGCGCGCTGCCATGCCCGAGCGCGATCCGCTCGATGTCCGAACGCTGGATCGAAGGCAGGTCGGCCGGCACCACGAGCATGCCGGCGGCCCGTTCGGCGGCGAGCACGCGCGCCGCCTGTCGTACCGCCTGCACCAGGCCGGCGGGCCGCGGTGCAGCGGCCGGCGTTTCAGGCAGCACGGCCGCGCCAGCGCGGCGCGCGATGGCCGCGGCATCGTCGTCGCTCGTGATGACCAGCGTCCCGCCGAGGCAAGGGCTGTTCAACACGACCTCGAGCACGTCCGTGAACATCGCGCGCGCCAGCGCGGCCCGCTCGCCCGCACCCAGGAGCGGCGCCAGGCGCTGCTTCGCGCAGGCGAACGGCTTGACGGGGACCACGGCCCACAGGCGGGAATCGGTCATCGGACCTCCTTGCACAGGCTTGCCCCTGGTGCTTCGGTCCTGGAAGGCAGGCGCATCGATGCGGCAAAGGCCAGCACCTCGCGCGCCAGGCTGCATTTGTCTTCGGTGCTGCGCATGAGGGTCCGGGTGACATGCACCGGGATGCCGAGCCCCGCTGCGTCGGCCGCGTCGCTGGTGTCGATGACCATGCCGTCGATCAGGCCGGCGTAGTGTTCGGCAATGCCCTGCGAGTTCACGTCGAGTCCCAGCTCGCCCATGATCTTGGCGGTCGGCCCCTTCACCGCCTGGCCGCCGACCAGGGGCGAGACGACCACGATCGGCGCCATGCTGTCCTGCAGTGCCGCGCGAAGACCGCGCACCGAGAGGATCGGGTCGATGCTCAGGAACGGGTTGGAGGGGCACACGACGATGGCCGTCAGCCCGGGATCGGCCAGCGCCTGCCTCAGCGCAGGGTTGGCCACCGCCTGGCTGGCCCCCGCGAAGGAGATGCCGGTCACGACAGGTTCGCAGCGGTGCTTGACGAAGTAGTGCTGGAACGGCAGTTCGCCCGCGGGCGTGTGCACGACGGTTCGCAATGGCGAATCGGTCATCGGCAGCAGCCTGGCGTTCACGCCGGTGCGGCGTGCCAGATCGCCCATGACATCGGTCAGCGTCTCGCCGGCACGCAGGCGGCGCGTGCGCTCCAGGTGAACGGCGAGATCGCGATCGCCCAGCGAGAACCAGTCTTCGGCGCCGAGTTCCCTGAGCGTCGCCATGAAGTTCCAGGTCTCGTCCGCCCGGCCCCAGCCGCGCGCCGTGTCGTTGAGTCCCGCGAGCGTGTAGAGCACCGTGTCCAGGTCCGGCGAAATGTGCAGGCCGAGGAATTCGAAGTCGTCGCCGGTGTTCACGGCCAGCGTCAACTGGCCCGGAGCGACGACCGATTGCAGGCCCAGCGCGAGCTTGGCGCCGCCGACGCCGCCGCAGAGCGCCAGCACGCGGCCGGCCGGCGCGGTGTCGGCTGGAGTGGATGGATGGGGAGAGATGGTTGTCATGGCGCGGTGCCTCGGTTCATCGGAACATGTCTTGCTGACGCGGGCGCCGCAGGTCGGCGGCCGGACGCGCCGGCGCATCCCAGCGCATGCCGCGCACGTGGATCACCGGGCGGCCAGCGTCGGTCTGCCCCATGACCAGCGAGGCTGCGGCGGCAAGTTCGTCGGCCACCGCCACTTCGGTGATGCGCATCGTGCGGCCGAACAGGTCGGGTGCGCCGATCAGGTTCAGCAGCGCGGGCAGGCCGGCGGCGCCCAGCGCCACGCCCGTCACGCCCTGGCGCCACGGGCGTCCGAAGCTGTCGTTGATGACCACGCCGAAGTCGACGCCGAACGCCGCGTCGAGGTGCGCCTTGATCGCGGCGCACGCTGCGTCGGGATCCTCCGGCAGCAGCAGTGCGCGCTCGTTGCCGTCGGGATGGTCGATGTTGGACTGGTCGATCCCGGCATTGGCCATCACGAAGCCGAGCCGATGTTCGGCAACCAGCACGCCGGGGCCGTACTTCACGACCTCGCTGCTTTCGGCCAGGATCAGCTCCACCATGCGCGGGTCCTTGCCGGTCGCACGGGCCAACTCGACGGCGCGTGCGGACGGTGCGACGCCTTTCAGCTCGACATAACGACCTTCGGCCTTCGAGACGATCTTCTGCGCGAGCACCAGCACGTCACCGTCGCGCGGCTGGATGCCCGTGCGCCGCAGGCCGTCGATGATCATCCCGGCCAGGTCGTCGCCGGGCTCGACCATCGGAAAGTCCCGAAGTGCCGTCAGCGTGACCGGTTCGCTTGCCATGGCGAGTCGACCGGCCGCTAGGCGGGAATGCCGGTGATCTGGATGCCGGCGCAGTCGACCTTGTAGCGCTTGTTGATGCCGATCAGGATCGACGTCATCGCTTCGGCCGCGGCTGCGTTGGCGATCGGCCCCGCGTCGATACCGCGCACGCCGAGGGCGTCGGCCATCGTGATCACGGCCTCGCGGGCTTCCTTGTCATTGCCGCACACCAGCACGTCGCATGCGATGGCGCCGCCAGCCTGCAGCTTGGCCGCGCCGACGTTCTGGAACGCCGACACCACGCGCGCCGAATGGCCGATGCGTTCCTGCGCGATCTGGCCGGCAGATCCCTGTTGCGGCAACTGGACCTGTGCCACGCGGGGCGGCACCAGCGGCACCACGGCGTCCACCACGATCTTGCCGACGACCGCGTCCTTCAGTTCCTCGAGGATCGCGTCATGGTTGGAGAACGGCACGGCGAGCACGACGATGTCGGCCGCCGCCGCGGCACCGACGTTGGTGTCGCCGCGCGCCGCGGGTGCGCCGTTGCCGGCCTGGATCTGCTGGGCGGATTCCTGCGCCTTCTCGCCGGAACGCGAGCCGACGATCACCGGATAGCCGGCTGCGGACCAGCGCATGGCCATGCCGGATCCGAGGGCGCCGGTGCCGCCGATGATGGCCAGGGTAGGACGATGTTGCATTGCTTGACTCCTTTGGGTTTCTGACGTGCGCGGGCTCGGCTGGGATCAGCGAAGCTGCATTTCAGTGAGCGGGACGACCTTCACGCCAGCGTCCTCGAGCCCTTTGCGCACGGCGGCGGACAAGGCCAGCGCGGTCGGCTCGTCGCCATGGACGCAGAGGGAATCGACGCGGCGCTTGATGCGCTTGCCGGTGCGCGAGACGATCTCGCCCTCGACCACCATCTGCACCACGTGCTGCGTGGCGACGGCCGGATCCTTGATGACCGAGCCGGGCACCTTGCGGGAGGTCAGGTTGCCGTCGTCCTCGTACTGGCGGTCGCAGAAGCCCTCGCGCGCCAGCGGCAGCTCGAGCTTCAGCGCAGCCTTCTCCATCTCGGATCCGGACAGCGCGACGTAGATCAGGTCCCGGTCCACCGCCTTGATGGCCCGGCCGATGGCCATGGCGTAGTCGGCGTTCTCGGCAGCCATGTTGTTGAGCGCGCCGTGCGGCTTCACGTGGGTCACCTTTTCGCCGCAGAACGAGGCCATCGCCTGCAGGGCGCCGATCTGGTAGGCGATCAGGTTTTCCAGGTCGTCCGGGCGCATGTCGATGCGGCGACGGCCGAAGCCCCAGAGGTCGTTGAAGCCCGGGTGGGCGCCGATGCTGACGCCCTCCGCCTTGGCCCGCTCGATGACGTGGCGCATGGTGAGCGGGTCGCCGGCGTGAAAGCCGCACGCGATATTGGCCGACCGGATGATCTTGAGGATGGCGTCGTCGTTGCCGATGTCGTAGGCGCCGAACCCTTCTCCCATGTCTGCATTGAGATTGACCGATGTCATTGCCTTGTCCTTTGTTCTCGCTTGCGAATGTTCTGTCGATGGGTGCCCCGCCTGTTCGACGGGGCGCGTGGCGCGTACCTGCGTACGCGGTCCCGGCGCGGATTCCGATTGAGTTCCGTTGCCGGCCAAGTTAGTATATGGTACCAACAATAGTAAGACAATACGATAAGCAAGTTTTGATTTCTCGATTTGACTGAACGAACGGACAAGGAGAAGGACATGGATGTGCGGTTTCTTCCCGCGGGTGACACCGCGATGGTTGTGGAGTTCGGCGATCGCATCGACCGCGCCCTCAGCACAAGAGTGCTCGCGCTGGGCGCGAAGCTGCGGGCCGCGAGCCTGCCCGGCGTGATCGAGTCGGTGCCCACCTATCGCTCGCTGATGGTGAGGTACGACCCGTTGCAGGTGGACGGCGCCAGCCTCGAGCGGCAACTCGAGGGCCTGCTGCATGGCGATGCGGCCGCCGGCACCGAGGCGCGGCTGTGGCACGTGCCTGCGTGCTACGAGGCTTCGCATGCACCAGACCTCGCGGACGTGGCGCAACGCACCGGCCTCACCACGCAAGAGGTGGTCGCAATGCACACCGGCACGCAGTTCCACATCTACATGATCGGCTTCGTGCCGGGCTATCCGTACATGGGTGACCTGCCCGCGGCCCTGGTGCTGCCGCGCCGTGCCGATCCGCGCGTTCGCGTGCCCGCCGGCTCGATCGCCATCGCGTCGAACATGACGGCCATCTATCCGATCGAGAGTCCCGGCGGCTGGCATCTGATCGGTACCACCCCCGTTCGCCTGTTCGACGCGCAACGCGAGCGCCCCGCGCTGTTCGGCCCTGGCGACAAGGTGCGCTTCGAACCTGTCAGCGCGTCGGAGTTCGAGGACATACGCCGCGCGAGTGCAGACGGTTCATACGTGTTGTCTTCCTGGAGCATTGCGCAATGACCTCGACTTCCACGCTCAAGGTGACCAGCCCGGGCATCCATACGACCGTGCAGGACCTCGGCCGCTCGGGCTTCCAGGACGTCGGCGTGCCGCTTTCCGGCCCGCTCGACCGCATCGGCCTGCAGTTGGCCAATGCATTGGTCGGCAATGCCGGCGCGACGCCCGTCCTCGAAATGCTGTTGCAAGGACCGGCGTTCCAGGTCGAGGCCGATTCCGTGCGTGTCGCGCTGGCGGGCTGCAATGGCGCCATCGAGGTCGGCGGCGACAACGCCCGCCGTGTCCCGGCGGGCACGAGTGCGCGCCTGAGACGCGGCGATGTCATCCGCATCGCGTCGATGGGCGATTCGGCTTGTGCGTATCTGGCGATCGAGGGCGGGATCGACCTGGCGCCGCAATTGGGCAGTGCATCGACCTACGTCCGCGGCCGCATGGGCGGCATCAACGGCCTGACGCTGAAGGCCGGCGACAGCGTGCCGCTCAGGCAGCCCGCGGCCAAGGAGCGCCCCGAACGGATGCTGGCGCAGCCATTCGACCTGGCGCTCGAGCAACCGGTGCGCGTGATGCTCGGACCGCAGGCGGATTTCTTTTCGGAGGCGGCGATCGAGCAGTTTCTGTCTGCCGAATACGTTGTGTCGGCGCAGTCTGATCGCATGGGATTCCGCCTGGAAGGCGTGCCGCTGGCACACGAGAAGGGCTACAACATCGTGTCGGACGGCATCGTCACGGGCTCGATCCAGGTGCCGGGCTCAGGCCAGCCGATCGTGCTGCTGGCGGATGCCCAGACGACTGGCGGCTATCCCAAGATCGCGACGGTGATTTCGACCGACATTCCGGTGCTGGGTCGGCGCCGGCCAGGCCGAAAGGTGCGCTTCGCGGCCGTGGGCCTGGCCGAAGCCCAAGCGTTGCGAAGGGACCAGGAAGCCTTCCTGCGCCGTTGCACCGGGTCATTGCGGGTGGCGGACAGCGCTGCGGTAATCGACGTCGCGGCCCTCTACACGGAAAGCCTGATCAGCGGCGTGGTGGCGATAGACTGAGCCCCGCCGCGCGAAACGTCAGCGACAGCTGACGCCATGAAGCGTATGCTATTCTGAAATTCCATTGTTGGAATGATGAGATCAATGGGATGCAAATGACAGCAACACCGCGCCCACGCGGGCAGATTCCCGCCTACATCCAGGTCGCCGCCGCGCTGCGCCGCCGCATCGAGATCGGCGACTGGAAACCGGGCGAGAAAATCTCGACGCTCGAAGAACTCGAAGAAGAGTTCCAGGTCGCCCGCGTGACCGTCCGCCAAGCTGTCGAATTGCTCGAGCGCGACGGCCTGGTCACCCGCCAACAGGGCCGAGGCACTTTCGTCAACGACCAACTCGACGACAAGCGCTGGTTCACGCTCCAGACCTCGTGGGATGCGGTGCTGGACTCGATCAGGGACAACGTTCCGAAGTTCATCAAGGTGGACGATCCGCCGGCCGCCCCGCGCCTGCGCGAGGGCGAGGGCGTCCTGGCCAGCGAGTATGTCTTCCTGCGCAGCGTGCAGTTGAAGGATGGCGTGCCTTATGGCGTCGTCAACCTGCATCTCTCCAAGGAGATCTTCGAGCGCGAACGGGCGCGCTTCCTGAAGCGCACGGCCCTGCCGATCCTGGCGACCATGAAGATCGGCATCCGCCATGCGCACCAGACCTTCGTGATCGGCACCGCCGACCCGGAGACGGCGGAACTGCTGAGCGTGCCGATGAGCGCGCCCACGGCCGAGGTGCGATGGGTCGTGCGTGACGAAGCCGACGTTGCGATCTACGTCTCCGACATCACCTATCGAAGCGATGTCGTGAAGATGTCCATCGACTTCTTCGAAGGCAGCAGCCAGGCCGCGCGCCGTCGCAAGTTCGCTTGATGCCTGGCGCGCGCGCCTAAGGGTTTTTGCCCTCTATTCTCTCTAACATACTAAAGATGGTATGTTAGACTGAGTGCTCGACGGCAATCTTGCCCGTCCTCCGGCGTCGTCCGCGCTCCGCGATGGAGCGCCGCGGCGCACGGACGCAGTCAATGACGAGAGGAGCGAATCGATGTCGACTCAAGGTGTCGGGGCACGGGTACTTCGCAAGGAAGACGACCGCCTGCTACGGGGGCGTGGCCAGTTCGTGGCGGACATACGCATGGCAGGCATGCTGGACGTTGCCTTTGTCCGCAGCCCACTCGCTCACGCGCGGATCGTCGGCATCGACATACCGCCTGCGTGCCGGGACGGCGTCTACACCGTGCAGGATCTAGGTTCGGTCAGGCCGATCCGGTCGGTGTCAGGCTTGCCTGGCTTCAAGATTTCCGAGCAGCCGATCCTCGCGCAGGGCAAGGTGCGCCACGTCGGCGAGACGGTTGCCATGTGCGTGGCGCCGACGCGTGCCGAAGCCGAGGACATCGCGGCCGCCGTCCGGCTCGACCTGGAGGAACTGCCGGCGGTGCACGACATGCTCGAGGCCCGCCGCGACGTTTCCACGCGCCTGCACGAAGAGTGGCCCGACAACGTCTTCCTGGAGACCCGCGTCAACGTCGACATCGACCGGGTGAGCGATGCGCCGATCAAGGTCAAGCGCGTGATCCGCACGTCGCGGCAGTCCATGGCGCCGATGGAAGGGCGCGGCGTCGTGGCCCACTGGGATACGCGCCTGGAGCAACTCGTCGTCTACACCGCGACGCAGATGCCGCACATCGTGCGCACAGGGCTCTCCGAATGCCTGGGCCTCGACGAAGGCCAGGTGCGGGTCATCGCACCGGACGTCGGCGGCGGCTTCGGCTACAAGGGCATCCTGCTCACCGAGGAAGTCGCGGTCAGCTGGCTGGCGATGCGGCTCGGGCGCCCGGTGCGCTGGATCGAGGACCGTCGCGAACACCTGACCGGCGGCGCCAACTGCCGCGAGCACCACTACGTGATCACCGGCTACGCCGACAGTACGGGCCGCTTGCTGGGTATCGACTGCGAGGCGACCGTCGACTCGGGCGCGTATTCGTCGTATCCGTTCTCGGCCTGCCTGGAGGCTGCGCAGGTCGCGAGCATCCTGCCGGGGCCGTACGACTTTCCGGGCTATCGCTGCGTGACGCATTCCGTCGCCACCAACAAATGCCCGATCCTGCCCTACCGAGGCGTCGCGCGCACCGGCGTGTGCTTCGCGCTGGAGTTGCTGCTCGATGATCTGGCGCATGCGGCCGGCATCGAGCCGCACGAGCTGCGCATGAAAAGCCTGGTGCGTCCGGAGCAGATGCCGTTCGACAACATCACGAAGAAGCACTTCGACAGCGGCGACTATCCCGAGGCGCTGCGCCAGGCGGTGGAGGCGATCGACCTTCCCGCCATCCGTGCGCGCCAGAAGCGCGGCGAGGCCGATGGCCGCCTGATCGGCGTCGGGGTGTCGATCTATTGCGAGCAGGCGGCGCACGGCACGTCGGTGTACGCGGGCTGGGGCATTCCGATGGTGCCTGGCTACGAGCAGGCGACGGCGCGCCTGACGCCCGACGGCGGGCTCGAGCTGCGCATCGGCGCGCACTCGCACGGCCAAAGCCTCGAAACCACGTTGGCGCAGGTGGCCAACGAGATCCTCGGCATCGACGTGTCCAAGGTCAAGCTGATCCATGGCGACACCGCGTTCACCCCGTATTCGACCGGCACCTGGGGCTCGCGCTGCATGGTGATGTCGGGCGGCGCGGTCTCGCGTGCCTGCCAGCAGTTGTCGGCCCGCCTGTCGGTCATCGGCGCATGGATGCTCGAGACGCAGGCGGACCAGGTCGTGTTGCGCGATGGCAGGTTGACCGGTCCCTCCGGCAGCCTTTCGATCGGCGAGATCGCCCGGACCTGGTACCGGCGGCCGCAGGACCTGCCCGCGGGGGTCAATCCCGGCGGGCTGGAGGTGACCGAGGGCTACAAGCCGCAGCGGGACTCCGGTACCTTCGGCTATGGCGCGCACGCGGTGGTCGTGGCGATCGACCGCGAGACGGGCGACGTCGAGATCCTCGACTACGTGATCGTCGAGGACGGCGGCAAGCTGGTCAATCCGATGGTCGTGGACGGCCAGATCTACGGCGGGACCGCGCAAGGCATCGGCACCGCGCTCTACGAGGAGATGGCCTTCGACGCATCCGGCCAGCCGCAGGCATCGACCTTTGCCGACTACCTGCTGCCCGGCCCGACCGAGGTGCCCGAGCCGAGGTTGATCCACATGGAAACCGTTTCGCCCTACACCGAGTTCGGCGTCAAGGGTGTCGGGGAGAGCGGCGCGATCCCGCCGCCCGCCGCGATCTGCAATGCCGTCAACGACGCACTGCGTCCGCTCGGTGCGTCGCTGTACGTCTCGCCCGTCACGCCGCGCCGCGTGCTGGAAGCCATCGCCGAGGCACAGGACGCCGCCGCGGCAGCGATTGCGGCATCGACGGCATCGACGGCAATGCGCGACAGCGCGAAGGTGGCGCCATGAAACCAGCACGCTTCGACTACGAGCGGCCCGCGGACCTTGCCGCCGTGATCCGACACCTGCAACGCGACGACATCGTCGTCAAGATCGTGGCCGGCAGCCAGTCGCTCGGACCGATGCTCAACCTGCGCCTGGTGCAGCCCGACCTGCTGGTCGACATCACGGGCATCCCGGAACTGAAGCGCGTGGAAGTCGGCAAGGACGCCATCGTCATCGGCGCGTGCGTGACGCATGCGGACATCGAGGATGGCCGGGTGCCCGATGTCACGCGCGGCGCGCTCTCGAAGGTGGCGCGCGGGATTGCCTACCGCGCGGTGCGCAACCGCGGCACCATTGGCGGAAGCCTGGTGCATGCCGACCCGTCGGCCGACTGGATCTCCAGCCTTGCCGCGCTCGGTGCCGAAGTGATCATCGCCGGCCCCGCCGGCAAGCGCCGGCTGGCGATCGAGGACTTCATGACCGGCGTGTTCGAAACCGCCCTCGAGCCCGGCGAAATGCTGGAAGCGGTGAGGATTCCCCGCCTGTCCGACGGCGCACGCTGGGGTTATCACAAGCTGTGCCGCAAGACCGGCGAGTTCGCGCATGCCATCGGCGTGGTGCTGCACGACCCCGATCGCAAGGTTTGCCGCGTCGTGATCGGTGCCACCGAGGCCAAGCCGATCATCGTGACCGATGCGCGGTCGCTCTTCGGCGAGGGCCGCAAGCTCGACGTGGATGCAGCGCACAAGCTCCTTGCCGATGCGGGACTGGACGACGCATTGGACAACCAGATTCACATTGCCGCCCTGAAGCGCGCCGTCGATCGGGCCGAACAGTCATGAAAACCATCAACCTGACCGTGAATGGCAAGGTCGTCTCGGGCGCGGCCGTCGAACCCCGCACGCAGCTCGCCGACTTCCTGCGCGATTCGCTCGACCTGACCGGCACCCACCTGGGATGCGAGCACGGCGTTTGCGGGGCCTGCACGCTGATGATCGACGGCGTGCCGGCGCGCTCGTGCATCACGCTGGCGGTGGCTTGCGACGGCGCCGACGTCACCACCATCGAAGGGATGGACGACGACGACGTCATGCGCGCGCTGCGCGCCGCGTTCTCGCGCGAGCACGCGCTGCAATGCGGCTACTGCACACCCGGCATGCTGGCCTCGGCTCGCGACGTGGTGCTGCGCATGCCCGATGCCAGCGAGCAGGACATCCGCTATGCGATGAGCGGCAATCTGTGCCGTTGCACCGGCTATGTTGGCATCGTGCGTGCCGTGCAGGCGGTCATCGAGGAGCGCAGGGCAGCGGGCTTTACCGTGTGCGTGAATGCGCGGACCGCGTTGGGTCCGGTGGGGTCTGGGCATGCTGCGCCGATGGCCGGGGGCGGCAGTCCCGCAGCAGTGAATGGCGCAACCACCCGGGTCAGCGTGGCAGCGCCGAAGGCGTCGGCACCGCCGAAGGCGTCGGCACCGGCGCCGGCCACGGCCACGCCCACTGCGGCCCCGGCCACCCGCACAGCGTCGGACAGCAGCAAGCCGATGACCACCCTGAACCAGACTTTCACCGTCGACTTCCCGCGCGACGAGGTCTGGGCCTTCTTTGGCCGCCTTGGCGACGTGACCACCTGCCTGCCCGGCGCATCGTTGCTGGCGCCGCCGACCGAAACCCATGTCGAACCCAAGTTGCGCATCAAGGTGGGACCGATCGTGGCGGACTTCGAGGGCGCCGCGGACGTCGAGCGGGACCCGGCCCAGTACGTCGGCATGATCTTCGGCAGCGCACGCGACACCAAGTCGAGTTCCGCGACGCGCGGCGAGATCCGCTACAGCCTGGTCGAGGAAAAGGACGGGAAAGCGACGCGCGTGGACGTGCAGGTCGGATTCGCGCTGACAGGCTCGCTCGCCCAGTTCAGCCGCTCCAGCATCGTCAAGGACATCGCCAAGCGCATGACCGACGCTTTCGCAGAGAACCTGCGCGCGCGCCTGAGCCATGGCGGCAGCAATTCCGACGGGAGCGCGCCTGCGCCGCAGGCCGCCGAACTGAACGCCGGCGCGCTGGTGTTCTCGGTGCTGTGGGAACGGATCTCCGGCTTCTTCGGCAAGTTGTTCCGCCGCTCCTGAAGGGGATTTCGAAGTGACAACGGCCAGCCGAACCATCGCGTTGTTCGTGAAGGAACCCTATCCGGGGCGTTTTGTCTGGGTCCTCATGGAGAGCGAATGGCAATCCTGGAAACAGATCGACAGCGCAAGCGAAGCCTGCGAAACGTGGACCGCCGCGTGGGAAGCCGGATGTGTCGAAATGGGCAAGCTCGCGAGCGACAAACTTCAGGGGCCGCGCCAGCCTGCGCAAGCCGACGAGCCGGCCCCCGTCGGCTGGATGTGAAGGCCTCCGTCGACTGGATGCGAATCCAGGCGTGCTCGGCCGACTGCAAACTTCGAGCACGTGCCTTGGGTTGACGGGAGGCTTGGCGCCTACCAGTCGCTGCCGCTGTTGTCAGTGCCGCTGTCCCAGGACCCGGCGTCCTGGATGCCGAAATCATTGCCTCCCATGTCGGCGCTGGTGTCCGGCCCGAGGTTGTCGCCGAACGTCGACGGGCCGCTCGGATGACGCTCGAGGTCGCTCGAGCGCCCGTCCCGGTGCGAGAAGTGCCGTACCGCTTCCTCGACAGCCACAGCGCCCAGGCCCATGGCCGCGCCGGTCATCAAGGCGCCTCCCAAACCGCCCGGCAATCCACCCGGCGCGGGCGCGGGCGCGTAGCTGGCGGGGTTCACCGGCGCATTCTGGGCGTAGCCTGTCGGCCCGTTCGCATAAGACGGCGCGCCAGGGCCTGCTGCGTAGTTCGTGTTCGGTCCGGCCGCCGCCGCACGGGCGCGGCCGAGTCGCCGGAACACGAAGACACCCGCGGCGATCAGCAGGGCCAGGATGCCCAGTTTCGCCGGTGCGCCCATGCCCGGCGCAGACTCAGGCGCAGCCAGCGACGGGGACTGCAGTCCAGTCGACGTTCCGGCGGCCGCCCTGGGGGGCTTCGACGCATCGAGCCGCTCCGCCAGGCCCGCAACAGCCTCCGGCCTTGCAAAGGGAAGGCCGGGCGCCAGTTCGTTGGCCTTGGCGAACTCGGATCTGGCCGCGGCAAGATTGCCCTCCTTGGCCAGCAATTCGGCGTGGACGAAGTGGGCCTTGCCGCTGCCGGGGTGCGCGGCCAGCACCTTGCCGATCATTTCGTCGGCTTCGCGAAGCCTGCCGCTCGAGGCAGCCTTGTAGATGTCGTCGATCGTCGGCTCGTTGGTACGAAGCGGGTGCGTGTCGGCCTGCGCGAGCGCAGCGACCGGCACGGCCAGGGCAAGGACGAGGCCCAGTTGGATGACAAGACGTTTGTACATGTTGTGAGCGCTTTCGAAGGTCGGTCACCGGATGGTGGTTCAGAGACTGGAACACGCGCCCATTAAGTGGCCCTTAATCAGGCGTGTTTCAGTGTCTGGCGGCGGCAGCGCGGTGCGTGTGCGTCGCGGCCTGCAAGATGCGTCGGCGGACGCCACAATGCGTCCACGAAGGCCCGGCGAAGCCGGTTCCGCGGTATCCCTGGAATTGACCGCGCCGGTTTTCATGCGTCGCCGGTCGTGCGACAGCGCGGTGGAAAACCGATCATGAGAGTCCGGCGTTGATTGGCGCGCCGCGATGGTGCTGCCGTGGTGCCTTCAGGGCGCTGCCATGGCGTCGTCGTGCGGATCGATTGCATCGGCACCTTCCGGCAATTGCACCTTCTCGATCCCGCCCAGGAACAAGTCCGCGACGATCGGCGCCATGGCGGCGTAGTCCAGTTCGCCGTCGGGCTTCATCCAGGTGAACATCCAGTTGATCATGCCGAACAGCAGCATGGTCAGGGGCTTCGACAGGTGGGCGCTCGGCTTGCCCGAGCGCATTTCCGACACGGCGCGCGCGAAGCCGGCGACGACGCGACGCTCCTTGTCGAGCACGCGCTCGCGGTCCTCCGGCGTAAGGAACTTGACGTCTTCGGTCAACACCCGATGCGCGTCCTGTGCATTGGCGTACTCGGCCACGATGCGATGGATCATGTGGCGCAGCCTGGCCTCGCCGCGCAACCTGGCGGCGGATTCGTCGTCGATCAAGGCCTGCAGGCGCGAGACGTGTCCCTCGGCGATGCTGACGAGCAGGCTGTATTTGTCCTTGTAGTAGTGGTAGAGCGAAGCCTTCGATAGCCCGCACGCTTCTGCCACCTGGTTCATCGATGCCGAGGCGTAGCCCCGCTTCGCGAACAGCGCGGCGGCGCGGGTCAGGATCAACTCTCGCTGGTCTTCGTAGGTGGAGGCTCGTCCGCGCGGCATGTCGTTGAATCCCCTGGTTGGTTGATGCGAATCCTGCTTGAGCGGCCGCCCCGGTTACTCGTCGCGCTTGGTGGCGATCAGCGTGCGCACCGTCGAATGCTGTACGCGCGGCCGGTTGTCTTCGACGGCCGCGAGCGGCTCGACCTCGACCAGGCTGGCCTGGCAGCGCCGCGTCAGCTCCTGGTAGGTCAGGGTGCCATCGAGCTTCCATGCGATCTCGGAGTCGCTGAGTTCGCGCTTGACCTTGGCCGGCATGCCAGCGGCCAGGCTGCGCGGCGGCACCTTCATGCCCGCCGGCACGAAGGCGCAGGCCGCGACGAAGGATTGGGCGCCGATCTCGGCCTCGTCCATCACCACGGCATTCATGCCGACGAGGGCATCGCGCCGCACGATGCAGCCGTGCAGCACCGCGCCATGGCCGACGTGGCCGTTCTCTTCGATGAGCGTGTCCTGCAGCGGGAAGCCGTGCATTACGCAGGTGTCTTGCACATTGGCGCCGGCGTGGAGCACGATGCGGCCGAAGTCGCCGCGCAAGCTGGCATTGGGCCCGACGTAGCAGTTCGGCCCGACGATCACGTCGCCGATCAGCACGGCGGTCGGGTGCACGTGGGCGCTTGGGTCGACGACCGGCCTGACGCCTTCGATCGAGTAGCAGGGCATGTCTCTTTCCTCTTTGCTTTGTTGGCTAGGGTTTCCACCAAGTTCAAACAACTTGCGTACCGAAGCGAGGAAATAATAAACTCTACCGAACGGTCGGTCAATAATGTTTCGGGAATCCACCACGATGACAGAGCCCACGATTTCGGCGAGCC
The DNA here is from genome assembly GCF_037889915.1 of Variovorax humicola. Taxonomy (NCBI): domain Bacteria; kingdom Pseudomonadati; phylum Pseudomonadota; class Betaproteobacteria; order Burkholderiales; family Comamonadaceae; genus Variovorax; species Variovorax humicola. The sequence continues at coordinate 25,748 of NZ_JBBKZV010000010.1, forward strand.
AGGCTGGCGCCGTAACCACGCTGACGCTGAGCCGTCCAGCCGCGATGAACAGTTTCACGAGTGCGATGCACGCCGAACTGCTGGCGGCGCTGAACGCCGCCGCGGCCGATCCGTCGGTGCGCTGCGTGATCATCACGGGCGCTGGCCGCGGGTTCTGCGCGGGCCAGGACTTGAGCGATCCGGCCGCCGCGCCAGGACAGGACCTCGGCAAGTTGATCGAGGCGAACTATGCGCCCCTGGTCGAGCGCGTCCGCTCGATGCCGGTGCCGGTGATTGCCGCGGTGAACGGTGTCGCCGCGGGTGCCGGTGCCAATCTCGCCTTGTGCTGCGATCTCGTGATTGCCGCGCGCTCCGCGTCTTTCATCCAGGCGTTCTCCAAGATCGGGTTGGTGGTGGACACCGGCGGAACCTGGCTGCTGCCGAGGCTGGTGGGCTCGGCGCGCGCGCTCGGCCTGGCCATGCTGGGCGACAAGGTGCCGGCGGCCGATGCCGCGCAGATGGGAATGATCTGGCAATGCGTCGACGACGCCGCGCTGCTCGACACCGCGAACGCCCTTGCGACGCGGCTCGCCGGCATGCCGACGCGTGCGCTGGTCGCTACGCGGCAGGCGTTGGTGGCCGCACAGGGCATGGACATGCGCGAGGCACTGCAACAGGAAGCCGCGCTGCAATCGGACCTCGGCGGTTCGCACGACTATCTCGAAGGCGTGGACGCGTTCCGCAACAAGCGCGCACCGAGCTTCACCGATCGCTGAGCACCCGAGGCAGCCAACGCCGATCCACATGACAGCCCACATGACCGAACTCCCATCCCCACAACAAACTGCCGAGCATGTCCGCGAAGGCATGTTGCGCAACGACCGCGCGACACGTTCGCTCGGCATGCGCGTGGTCGACATCGCGCCGGGCACCGCAACGATCCGCATGCAGGTGCGCGAAGACATGCTCAACGGGCATGACATGTGCCACGGCGGTTTCATCGCCACGCTGGCCGATTCGGCCTTTGCCTTTGCGTGCAACTCGTACAACGAGATGACCGTCGCCTCCGGATTCGGCATCGATTTCATCGCGCCCGCGAAGCTCGGCGATGTGCTGAACGCGCGTTGCGAAGAGGTGTCGAAGGCCGGTCGCACCGGCGTCTATGACACCGAAGTCACCAACCAGCGGGGCGAGCGACTGGCTGTGTTCCGCGGCCGCTCGTACACCATGAAGGGCAAGCCGGCCGTCGTGCCTGCGTGAACCCTGCCAGCCTCACCGAGGAGACAACATGCCAGTGAAGCAACCGGGGCCCGACGACCTGTCGGCCATCGAGAAGGCCAGCCGCGACGAGATTGCCGCGCTGCAATTGGCGCGCATGAAGTCGACGTTGCAGCGGGCGTACGACAACGTGCCGCACTACCGCAAGACCTTCGATGCCAAGGGTGTGAAGCCGGGCGACCTGAAGCAGCTCGGCGACCTCTCGAAGTTTCCGTTCCTGGTCAAGTCCGACCTGCGCGACAACTACCCGTTCGGCCTCTTCGCCGTGCCGCGCGAACAGCTCGCGCGCGTGCATGCATCGTCCGGCACGACCGGCAAGCCGACTGTGGTCGGCTACACGAAAAACGACATCGACACATGGGCCGAGCTCGTCGCGCGATCGATTCGCGCCGCAGGCGGCCGACCGGGCGACATGATCCACATCGCCTATGGCTATGGCCTGTTCACCGGCGGACTGGGCGCCCACTACGGTGCCGAACGCGCGGGCTGCACTGTCATCCCGATGTCGGGCGGGCAGACCGAGAAGCAGGTGCAGTTGATCCAGGACTTCAAGCCGTCCATCATCATGGTCACGCCCAGCTACATGCAGGTGATCATCGAGGAGTTCACGCGCCAGGGCCTCGATGCGCGCGCGAGCTCGCTGAAGGTGGGCATCTTCGGCGCGGAGCCGTGGACCGAAGCGATGCGCCACGACATCGAGCACAAGGCCGGCATCGATGCGGTCGACATCTACGGCCTCTCGGAAGTGATGGGCCCCGGCGTGGCCAGCGAATGCATCGAGAGCAAGGACGGCCCGGTGATCTGGGAAGACCATTTCTATCCCGAGATCATCGACCCCGACACCGGTGAACTGGTGCCCGACGGCGAGGAGGGCGAACTCGTCTTCACCTCGCTGACCAAGGAAGCATTCCCCGTCATCCGCTATCGCACGCGCGATCTCACGCGGCTGCTGCCGCCGACCTCGCGCTCGTTCCGCCGCATGGGCAAGATCGTCGGTCGCAGCGACGACATGATGATCATCCGTGGCGTCAACGTCTTTCCGACACAGGTCGAGGAGATCGTGCTCGCGCATGAGAAGCTCACCGGCGTCTACCAGATGCACATCAGCCGCGAGGGGCTGCTCGACCAGGTCGAGGTGCATTGCGAACTGCAGCCCGGCAGCCACGTCAGTGAAAGCGACCGCAACGCGGTGGCGACGTGGGTGCAGCATCGCATCAAGACGCTGGTCGGCATCTCGACCGAAGTCCGGGTGTTCGACCCGAACACCATCGAACGCACGCAGACCGGCAAGGCCCGCCGCGTGGTCGACAAACGCCCGCGCTGAGCGCTGCGCATTCATCCTCCGAGCGACGAACAAACCATTCCATGCTGAAGAAACTTTCTCTCCTTTGCACAGCCCTTGCGCTGGCCGGCTGCGCCGCTACGACGGCTACCTCGACCGGAACGGCCACGATCAAGCGAGACACCTACGGCGTTCCGCATGTCTACGCGAACGATGTGCGTGGCCTGTTCCACGGCTACGGCTATGTCGTGGCCGAAGACCGCCTCTTCCAGATGGAAATGGCGCGCCGCGCCGTGCTCGGGACCGTCTCGGAAGTCATGGGTCCGAACTATGTGGCGCTCGACAAGGGGAGCCGGTCGGCCTTCACGCCCGATTCCATCAAGGCGCAGATGGCCAGGTTGCCGCCCGATGAAAAGGCCATCTTCGACGGTTATGCAGCAGGCTTCAATGCACGCGTGAAAGAGGTGCTGGCTGCCAAGGGCACCCTGATGCCGAAGCAGTTCATCGACGCCGCCTTCGAGCCGAAGGCCGACTGGACCGGCTACGACGTTGCGATGATCTGGGTCGGCACCATGGCCAACCGCTACTCGAATGCGAGCAGCGAAATCGCCAACCTCCGTCTGCTGAATCAACTCCAGAAGGCGAAGGGCGATGCGCTCGGCCGCGAACTCTTCGACCAGATCCGCTGGATCGAGGATCCGCTTGCGCCGACCACGGTCCCGCGCAGCGGCGGGCAGAGGCAGGCCGCCGCGCTGCCGGCGAATGGTTCAGCGAAGGGTGACGATCCGTTGGCCCGCCTGGTGCCGGTCTCGCCAGAACTGCTGGCCTCCCGCAGCGACGTCGATGCGGCGTCGCGCGGTGTCGCGGAGCCGTGGCAGCGACCCATCGCAAGCAACCTCTGGATCACCGGGCCGAAAAAGACCAGCGACGGCAGCACGGTGCTCATCAACGGGCCGCAATTCAACTGGTTCAATCCGTCGTATGTGTTCGCCGTCGGGCTGCACGGCGCTGGCTACGACGTGACGGGCAACACGCCCTTCGCGCATCCGGTAATCCTGTTCGGCACCAACGGAAAGATCGCCTGGGGTGCGACTGCGGGCCCGCTGGATGTCAACGACATGTACCAGGAGAAGCTCAACGCGTCGAACCGCTACGAGTACCTCTTCAACGGTGCCATGCGGCCGATGGGCAAGCGCACGGAGATCATCAAGGTCAAGGGCCAGGCCGATCAGAGCCTGGATGTCTACTCGACAGTGCATGGCATCGTCACGGACTTCGATCTTCCGAACAACACCGCCTTCTCGATGAAGCGGAGCTGGGACGGCCATGAGCTCGAATCGCTGCTCGGCTGGATCCATTCCATGCAGGCAAAGAACTGGGACCAGTGGCTGGCGCAGGCTTCGCGAGTCGCGATCACCATCAACTGGTACTACGCGGACGCCGACGGAAACATCGGTTACGTCTCGCCCGGTCGACTGCCGATCCGCCCCGCCTCGCAGGACGTTCGCCTGCCGGCGATCGGCGACGGCTCGATGGAGTGGCAGGGCATTCGTCCCTTCAAGGAAGACCCGCAGGTGTTCAATCCCGCGCAGGGCTACATCGCCAACTGGAACAACCAGTCCGCGCCAGGCGCGGTCAGCGATGGCGGCAACTACGCGGCGGCAGACCGGGTCAATGAATTCATCACGCGCCTCGAAGCCAAGCCGCGCCTGACGCGCGATGAGCTTTGGGCCATCAACCGCAGCACGGCCTACGCGGACACCAACGCGCGCTATTTCGTCCCGTTCATCGTGGAGGCCACGCGCGGTTTGCCAGCCACGGATCCGGCGCATCGCGCTGCGCAGATCCTTGCCGCGTGGAACATGGAGAACGACGACCCGACCGAGCAAGGTGCCTACCAGAGCCCGGCCACGACGATCATGATGGCGTGGCTGCCGATCATCTACAAGCAATTGCTGGCCGACGATCTGCCGCCCGAAGTGTTCGCGGCCTATTCGAACGGAGGCTACGCGGGCGCGACGCAAGTCGCCAGCATCCGGCCGGGTAATGGCTCCAAGCTGCTCTACAACGCATTGCTCGGCCCCAAGGCCGGGGTGCCGCAGCGCTACGACTTCTTCAATGGCGCCGACAAGAACGCGATGATCCGCAGCACTCTCGCACAGGCCGTGTCCGAGTTGACGGCGCAGTACGGCAGCGATACGGCCCGGTGGCGCACGCCGGTCACCAGGCACGTGTTCCTCACCAGCAACTTCATCGGAGCGCCGCAGGCCAACGCCGACGAATTGCTGACGCTGCCGAGCTACATGAACCGCGGTTCGCAGAACGACAAGGTGGTGTTCTCGGCCGGCAGCGTTTCCATGTGCACGGCGGCACCGCCCGGACAGAGCGGCTTCGTTGCGCCAGACGGCCGCAAGGCGGCGCACTATAGCGACCAGATGGCGCTCTTCAAGGACTTCGGCTGCAAGAGCGAGTCGCTGACGCCGGCCGAGGTGGACCGGAATCTCGAATCGACCAAGCAGTTGGCGTATTGACCCTTCAACAGGAGATCACGATGTACACGCAAGCCATGGACACGATGGGCAAGGAGCCCGGCGACGGCAAGAAGGCGGTTCGCTCCGCCGAGGAAATGCAGTTCGAGGAACGCTTCGACGCGCACATCGACGCCGGCGATTTCATCGAGGCGAAGGACTGGATGCCCGACCACTACCGCAAGACGCTGGTGCGGCAGATCAGCCAGCATGCGCATTCGGAAATCGTCGGCATGCTGCCGGAGGGCAACTGGATCAGCCGCGCGCCCACGTTGAAGCGCAAGGCCATCCTGCTGGCCAAGGTGCAGGACGAGGGCGGCCACGGCCTCTATCTCTACGCGGCGGCCGAAACGCTCGGCACCTCGCGCGACCAGATGTTCGATGCGCTGCACAGCGGCAAGGCCAAGTACAGCTCGATCTTCAACTACCCGACGCTGACCTGGGCCGACATCGGCACCATCGGCTGGCTGGTCGACGGCGCGGCAATCATGAACCAGGTGCCGATCTGCCGCTGCTCTTATGCGCCGTATGCGCGCGCCATGATCCGCATCTGCCGCGAAGAGAGTTTCCATCAGCGCCAGGGCTACGAAGCCCTGCTCACGATGATGACCAAGGGCACAGCCGCGCAGAAGGCGATGGTGCAGGACGCGGTCAATCGCTGGTGGTGGCCGTCGATCATGATGTTCGGCCCGCCGGACGACCAGTCGCCCAACAGCGCGCAGTCAATGCGTTGGGGCATCAAGCGTTTCAGCAACGACGAACTGCGCCAGAAGTTCATCGACGCGGCGGTGGAGCAGGCGCGCATTCTCGGCGTGACCCTGCCCGACCCGGATCTGAAGTGGAACGAGGAGCGCCAGGCGCACGACCACGGCGCGATCGACTGGAGTGAATTCTGGCGTGTGATCGGCGGCGATGGGCCGTGCAACCGCGAACGGCTGGCGGCGCGCGTCAAGGCCTGGGAAGACGGCGCATGGGTGCGCGAAGCCGCACTCGCACACGCCCGCAAGCAATCAACCTTGAAGGAAGCAGCATGATCGACGCACGGCCGCCCGAAGGCGATCGCACCGCAACGCGTAGCGCGGAGGTTACCCAATGACTACCGAAAACGAATGGCCCCTGTGGGAAGTTTTCGTCCGCAGCAAGGCGGGCCTGGACCACAAGCATTGCGGCAGCCTGCATGCCGCCGACTCGAAGATGGCCATCCAGATGGCGCGCGACGTCTACACGCGCCGGCAGGAAGGCTGCAGCGTCTGGGTGGTGCGCTCCGAGCAGATCGTGGCAAGCGACCCCGGCGACAAGGACATGTACTTCGACCCGGCCGAAGACAAGGTCTACCGCCACCCGACCTTCTACGTGCTGCCCAAGGCCGTGGACCACATGTGAGCGCGTCGCCATGCAATCGTCCATCGAACTCCAACTGACGCCTTCCGCGCAGTACCTGCTGCGCATCGGCGACACCTGCCTGATCCTCGCCCAGCGGCTCGGCGAATGGTGCGGCCATGCGCCCATCCTCGAGGAAGACATCGCCATGTCGAACATCGCGCTCGACCTCATCGGCCAGGCGCGGGCCTTGCTGACGCGGGCCGGTGAAATCGAAGGCCGGCAACACGACGAAGACCAGCTGGCCTTCCTTCGCAACGAGCGCGATTACTTCAACCTGACGATGGTCGAACTGCCGCGCGGCGACTTCGCTTTCAGCGTGCTGCGCAACACCATGGTCTCGACCTGGCTCAAGCTGCTGTGGGAACGGCTCGCGAATTCGACCGATCCCGAGGTCAACGCGATTGCCGGCAAGGCGCTGAAGGAAGCGCGCTATCACCAGCAGCATTCGGGCGATTGGGTGGTGCGCCTGGGCGACGGGACCGACGAGTCGCGCAATCGCATGAAGGCCGCGCTCGAACAACTGGGGCGCTATGTGGCCGAGATGTTCGACACCGATGCCGTCGACGAACAGGCCCATGAAGCCGGCATGGGGCCGCTCTGGTCCGAGCTGAAGGCGCCGTGGCAGGCGGAGATGCAACAGATCCTGGACGAAGCCGGCCTCGCGATGCCCGCCGAATCCGCCTTCCGCAGCGAAGGCAAGCGCGGCATGCACAGCGAGCACATGGGCTTCATCCTGACCGACATGCAGTACCTGCAGCGCAGCTTTCCCGGAGGCGTGTGGTGACGCTGGAACTGGTTGCCGCGGACGTACAGGGCGAGCGCCTGCGCGCGGCCTGGGACGTGCTCGCATCGGTGCTCGACCCCGAGGTGCCCGCCGTTTCGGTGCGTGACCTCGGCATCGTGCGCGACGTGATCGAGCACGACGACGGGCTCGAGATCGTGCTGACGCCGACCTACTCCGGCTGCCCCGCGACCGAGGTGATCGAGCACGACGTGTTGGCCGCCGTCGATGCCGCGGGCCTCGGCCCGGCCCGCGTCAGCCTGCGCCGCGCACCGGCCTGGACCACCGACTGGATCAGCGCCGAAGGCCGCCGCAAGCTCGCCGAATACGGCATTGCGCCACCCGGCCCGGCGACTTCGCAGGAAGCGGCACCCGTCCGGTTCTTCGGCCGTCGCAGCGAGGCGGAAAAACTCGCCTGCCCACGCTGCGGCAGTTTCCACACCGAGCGGCTCGCGGCCTTCGGTTCCACCGCATGCAAGGCGATCTACCGTTGCCTGACCTGCAAAGAGCCCTTCGAGCACTTCAAGCCGATCTGATCGAGAACACCATGAGCGTCATGTTCCATCCACTGCGTGTTCGCGCCATCGAGCCCGATACGCAAGAGGCTGTCATCGTCTCCTTCGACGTGCCGCCCGACCTGCGGGAAGTGTTCGGCTTTACGCAGGGCCAGTACCTCACCTTGCGCACCGACATCGACGGGCAGGACCTACGCCGTTCGTATTCGATCTGCGCCGGTGTCGACGACGGCGAACTGCGCGTCGGCGTGCGCAAGGTGCGCGGCGGCGTGTTCTCCAACTGGATCAACGAACACCTGCAGCCCGGCCACACCGTGCAGGTCATGGCGCCGCAGGGCCGCTTCTTCGTGCCGCTCGATCCGAAGTCGCAACGCCATCACGTCGGCATTGCCGGCGGCAGCGGCATCACGCCCATCCTTTCCATCATGAAGACGGTGCTGGCGCGCGAGCCGAAAAGCCGCTTCACGTTGATCTACGGCAACCGCCTGCTTCAATCGACGATGTTCAAGGAAGAGATCGAAGACCTCAAGAACCGCTACATGACGCGGCTGGTGCTGCAGCACGTGTTCTCCGACGAGCACACCGACGCGCCGATCAACCATGGCGTGATGGACCGCGCGAAGATCGGCGAATTCCTGAAGAGCATCGTGCCGGCGGCCGGCATCGACCACGTGTTCGTGTGCGGACCGTTCCAAATGAACGACGAGGCCGAGGCCGCGCTGCTCGACGCCGGCGTGCCCGAGGAGCGCATCCACATCGAGCGCTTCGGTGTCGCGTTGCCATCCACCGGCCCCGTCGGCGCCGTGGTGCACGAGGCCAAGCCCGGCGATGCCGAGACGGCGCGCATCGTCATCGTGCGCGACGGGTTGCACCGGGAGATCTCGTTCACCAAGAACCAGCCGAGCATTCTCGATGCCGCATCGGCCGCGGGGCTGGAGGTTCCGTATTCCTGCACTTCCGGCGTGTGCGGCACCTGCCGCGCCAAGCTGATCGAGGGCGAGGTGCGCATGGAGCGCAACTTTGCGCTGGACAAGAAGGAAGTGGCCAGCGGCTTCATCCTGACCTGCCAGGCGCACCCGCTGACAGAGCGTGTCGTTCTCTCATTCGACGAACGCTGATGCACCCGAATGCACCGCGCCCGGTGCGCCATGCGGCGTTGCTCCTCCTTGTGGGCATGAGCCCGCGGCGTCGTCGCGCCTTGCCTGGCGCGGCGATCGCGACGCACTCGGGCGCATCGGCCTCCATCTCGAGGCACAAGGCGCACGGGTACATCCCGATGACGACGATGCAATGAAAACCGTCAACTACCGCTGGCACTTCGCCTTCCATTTTTCAAGAAACACCACCTCGGAGAAGACATGAAATCTTTCAAGCCACTGCTGCTGATTGCCCTGCTCGGGGCTGCCGTTGCCGCACAGGCCGACGTCAACGTCGGCGTCACGCTGTCGGCCACCGGGCCGGCGGCATCGCTCGGCATCCCGGAGAAGAACACGATCGCGCTGATGCCCAAGACCATCGGCGGGCAGAAGGTCAACTACATCCTGCTCGACGATGCGTCCGACACGACCGCGGCGGTGGCCAACACGCGCAAGCTCATCGCGGAAAGCAAGGTCGACGTGGTGCTCGGCTCGACCGTCACGCCGGCTTCGCTGGCGATGATCGACGTGATCTCCGAGGCGAAGACGCCGATGATCTCGATGGCCGCCTCGGCGCGCATCGTCGAGCCGATGGACGACAAGCGCAAGTGGGTCTTCAAAACGCCGCAGAACGACATCATGATGTCACTTGCCATTGCCGAGCACATGCAGAAGTCGGGCGTGAAGACGGTCGGCTTCATCGGCTTCTCCGACGCGTACGGCGAAGGCTGGTACCAGGAGTTCGGCAAGGCCGCCGGGCTCAAGGGCCTGACCATCGTCGCCAACGAGCGCTTCAGCCGCAGCGACACGTCCGTCACCGGCCAGGCGCTGAAGATCCTGTCGGCCAAGCCTGATGCGGTGCTGGTCGCCGGCTCTGGCACCCCGGCCGCGCTGCCCCAGAAGACGCTGAAGGAGCGCGGCTATGCCGGCAAGATGTACCAGACGCACGGCGTGGCGAACGGCGACTTCCTGCGCGTGGGCGGCAAGGATGTCGAGGGCACCTTCCTGCCCGCAGGGCCGGTGCTCGTAGCCGACCAGCTGCCCGCCGGGAACCCGGTGAAGAAGAGCGCGCTGGCGTACATCGCGGCCTATGAGGGCGCGAATGGCAAGGGCAGTGTCTCTACCTTCGGCGGCCACGCATGGGACGCCGGCCTGCTGATGGCGGCCGCGGTTCCGGTCGCACTGAAGAAGGCGCAACCCGGTACGCCGGAGTTCCGCGTCGCGTTGCGCGACGCACTGGAGCAGGTCAATGAATTGCCCGGCGCGCACGGCATCTTCACCATGTCGCCGACCGATCACCTCGGGCTCGACCAGCGCGCACGCGTGATGGTCAAGATCGAGAACGGCGCCTGGAAATTCCAGCCCTGAGCTTCGGCTTGCCCCATAGAAAGTAATTCATGGACGCACAGATCGCCCTGCTGCTTGCGCAGGACGGCCTCGTGAATGGTGCGGTGTACGGATTGATGGCGCTGGCCCTGGTGCTGGTCTTTTCCGTCACCCGCGTCATCTTCATTCCGCAAGGCGAATTCGTGGCCTTCGGCGCGCTGTCGATGGCCATGATGCAGGCCGGCCGCGTGCCGGCGACGCTGTGGCTGCTGCTGGTGCTCGCCGCGCTGGCGCTGATCGTCGAGGCATGGCGCTGGAAGCGCGGCCTCACGGTCGAGTGGACGTCTGCGCTGCTGTGGTGCGTGGCATTCCCGCTGGCCGCCTGCGCGCTCGCATTGGCATGGAAGCCCACTGGCGTCGCGGCGCAAGCCGTCACGACGCTGGTGCTGATCATGCCGCTCGGGCCGCTGCTCTATCGCCTCGCATTCCGGCCGATGGTCAATGCCACGGTGCTGACGCTGCTGATCGTCTCTGTCGCGCTGCATGGCGTGCTGGTGGGGCTCGGCTTGCTGTTCTTCGGTGCCGAAGGTTCGCGCACGCCGGCCTTCTCGGACGCACGCTTCGACCTGGCCGGCCTGCAGGTGACAGGGCAATCGATCGTCGTCATCGGCGTGACCTTCGTGCTGGTGGTGCTGATGTTCCAGTTCTTCGGCCGCTCGATGGTCGGCAAGGCCTTGCGTGCGACGGCGATGAACCGTGTCGGCGCCCGGCTGATGGGCATTCCGACGGAGTTGGCGGGCGATGTGAGCTTTGCGCTGGCGGCGCTCATCGGCGCGGTGTCGGGCCTGTTGATCGCGCCACTGACCACGGTCTACTACGACACGGGCTTTCTCATCGGCCTGAAGGGGTTCGTGGCCGCGATCGTTGGTGGGCTGGGCAGCTATCCGGCGGCCTTGCTCGGCGCGCTGCTGGTCGGGCAACTCGAATCGTTTTCTTCCTTCTGGGCCAGCGCCTTCAAGGAGGTCCTGGTGTTCACGCTGATCATTCCGGTGCTGTGGTGGCGCTCGCTGCGCAGCCATCATGTGGAGGATGAGGAATGAACGCCGCACGGCCGCTTGAAGGCGTTCGCACCGTAGCGCGCAGCGCGGAGGTTTTCCAATGAACGCCGCACGGCCGCCCGAAGGCGTTCGCACCGTAGCGCGTAGCGCGGAGGTTTTCCAATGAACACGTCAGTCAAGAATCCGGCGTTGTCCGCAGCGACATCGGGCGGGCTGCTCACGCGCCGCCATCTCACGCTGGCCGCCATCGCGTTGCTCGCGGGGGTCTGGGGCTGGCTGCCCGAATTCACCGTCGTGGTGATGAGCTACATCGGCCTCTATGCGCTCGTCGCCGTGGGCCTTGCGATGCTCACCGGCGTCGGCGGCATGACCTCATTCGGGCAGGCCGCGTTCGTCGGCATGGGCGCCTATGCGACGGCATGGTCCTGCACTTCGCCGTGGGCCGCATCGACCATCGGCGCGGTGGTGGGCACGGGATTGCTGCCCTGGGTCGGCCTGCTGCTCGGCTTGGCGCTGACCTTCGCACTGGCCTGGATGCTCGGTGCCGTCACGGTCAAGCTGCAAGGCCACTACCTGCCGCTGTGCACCATTGCCTGGGGCCTGAGCCTCTACTACCTGTTCGGCAACATGGAGTTCCTCGGCGGCCAGACCGGCATCACCGGGGTGCCGGCGCTGGTGATTGCCGGCTGGTCGCTGGCCTCGCCGCGCGCGCTGGGCATCGTGATCTGGGCCGTGCTGCTGATCGCCTTGTGGCTGTTGCACAACCTGCTCGATTCGCGCGAAGGGCGCGCGGTGCGTGCACTCAAGAACGGCCGGCTCATGGCCGAGTCGATGGGTGTGGACACGGCCCGCTATCGCATCAAGCTGTTCGTGCTCGCGGCCCTGATGGCGGCGATTTCCGGCTGGCTCTATGCGCACATGCAGCGCTTCGTGAACCCGACGCCGTTCAATCTCAACATTGGCATCGAGTACCTGTTCATGGCGGTGGTCGGCGGTGCCGGACACCTGTGGGGCGCGGTGCTCGGCGCGGCGTTGATCACGCTGCTCAAGGAGAAGTTGCAGGACATTCTTCCGGGGCTGCTCGGGTCGAGCGGCAATTTCGAGGTGATCGTGTTCGGCCTGCTGATGCTGCTGGTGTTGCAGCGCTTCGCGGAAGGCTTGTGGCCTGCGTTGGAGCGCCTGGGCCAGCGCTTCCTGCGAGCGGATGCGGCACCCGCGCCGCGCGGCATGGCAGCGCTGGCGCGCCGCGTGTTGCCGGCGCGCGGCACGGTGCTGCTGCAGTCGTCCAGCGTCACCAAGCGCTTCGGCGGGCTGGTCGCCAACAACTCGGTCTCGATGAACGTGAAGGCCGGCGAGATCCACGCATTGATCGGCCCCAACGGTGCGGGAAAGAGCACCTTCTTCAACATGATCTCGGGCGTCGACGATCCGACCGAAGGCGAGGTGCGCCTGATGGACAAACCCATGCGCGAATTGCCCGCGCGCGACTTCGCGTCGCTGGGCCTGGGCCGCACCTTCCAGCACGTGCGCCTGCTGGGGCAGCGAAGCGTGATCGAGAACGTGGCGCTCGGCGCGCACCTTCGCGCCAAACGCGGCTGGGTTGCTTCGATGCTGCGGCTCGACCGTGGCGAAGAGGCGGCATTGCTGGCCGAAGCGCGCCACCAGATCGAGCGATGCGGCCTCGGCGCGCATGCCGACACGCCAGCCGCTTCGCTCGCGCTGGGCCAGCAGCGCGTGGTCGAGATTGCACGTGCGCTGGCAAGCCAGCCGGCCGTGCTGCTGCTCGACGAGCCTGCGGCGGGACTGCGCCACCTGGAAAAACGCGCACTGGCCGAACTGCTTTCGCAGCTGCGCGCCGAAGGCCTCGGCATCCTGGTGGTCGAGCACGACATGGAGTTCGTCATGAACCTGGCCGACCGCATCACGGTGCTGGAGTTCGGCACGGTGATCGCCGAAGGCAAGCCGGCCGAAGTGCAAGCCAACCCGCGCGTGCTCGATGCCTACCTGGGCGGCGCGGAGGAGGTGACGCCATGACTGCACTGTTGAAGCTGGAAAATTTCTGCGTCTCCTACCGCACGGTCGAAGCGCTGCACAGCATCGAACTCGAAGTCGACGAGGGCGAGATCGTCACCGTGATCGGCCCCAATGGCGCCGGCAAGACCACGCTGCTGTGCGCGGCGATGGGCCTGCTGGCGTCGAGCGGTTCGCTCACGCTGGCCGGCGAGCGCATTGCGCGCCCGACCGTCGAAGCGATGGTTGCACGCGGCGTTGCACTGGTACCGGAAAAGCGCGAGCTGTTCGGCGAGATGTCGGTCGAGGACAACCTGCTGCTCGGCGGCTTCTACCGCTGGCGCAAGGGGCAGCGCAACCAGAAGGCGCGCATGGAGGAGGTCTTCCAGATCTTCCCGCGAATGCGCGAGCGGCGCGAGCAGATGGCTTCGACGCTCTCCGGCGGCGAGCGCCAGATGCTGGCCATCGGCCGCGCGCTCATGGCGCGCCCGCGCCTGCTGATGCTCGACGAGCCATCGCTCGGCCTCGCGCCGCTGATCGTGCGCGAAGTGCTGCAGGTGGTCTCCTCGCTGCGCAGCCACGGCGTCTCGGTGCTGCTGGTCGAGCAGAACGCACGCGCCGCCCTGCAAGTGGCCGACCGCGGCTATGTGCTGGAGACCGGCGCGGTCGCGCTCTCCGGCGCGGCGCGCGAGCTGCTGCACGACCGCCGGATCATCGACACCTACCTTGGCATCGGCAACGCGCAGCGCAGCGACGCGACGCCGGCCGAAGCCTGAACCCCCCAACACGCAACGAGGGATTTGCACGTGACCACCGTTCTCCAGAGTTACATCGCCGGCCGCTGGGTCGGCCGCGAAGCCGCGCAGACATTGAACAGCGCCATCAACGGCCAGCCGGTTGCGAGCACGCATGCCGAAGCGCTCGACTTCGGCGAGGCCGTTTCGCATGCACGCAAGGTCGGCTTGCCTGCATTGCTCGCCATGGACTTCCAGCAGCGCGCCGAACGCCTCAAGGCGCTGGGCAAGTACCTCGCGCAGAACAAGGAAAAGCTCTACGCCATCTCGGCCCACACCGGCGCCACGCGTGCCGACGGCTGGATCGACATCGAGGGCGGCGCCGGCACACTGATGGCCTATGCCAGCATGGGCAGCAACGAACTTCCCTCCGGCAACCTGGTGCATGAAGGCCCCGCGATGGCGCTGGGCAGGAAGGGCGGCTTCGCCGGCACGCACATCCTGGTGCCGCGCCGAGGCGTGGCCGTGCACATCAATGCCTTCAACTTCCCGGTGTGGGGCCTGCTCGAGAAGTTCGCGCCCAGCTTCCTGGCCGGCATGCCGTGCATCGGCAAGCCCGCCACCGCCACCAGCTACCTGACCGAAGCGCTGGTGCGCCTCATCAACGAATCGGGCCTGCTGCCCGAAGGCGCCCTGCAACTCGTCATCGGTGGCACCGGCGACCTGCTCGACCGCCTGGACGGCTCCGACTTCGTCACCTTCACCGGCTCGGCCGACACCGCGGCCAAGCTGCGCGTGCATCCGAACCTGGTGCGCCAATCGATCCCTTTCAATGCCGAGGCCGACTCGTTGAACTGCGCGATCCTCGCGCCCGACGTGACGCCCGACGACGAGGAGTTCGACCTGTTCGTGAAGGAGGTCGCGCGCGAGATGACGACCAAGGCCGGGCAGAAGTGCACCGCCATCCGGCGCGCCATCGTGCCGCGCTCTCACGTCGATGCGGTCGCGACGAAGCTGCGGGAGCGGCTGGCCAGGACCGTCATCGGCGACCCGTCGCGCGAGGACGTGCGCATGGGCGCGCTGGCCTCGCGTGCGCAGTTCGAGGATGTGTCCGAACGCGTCGCGACCTTGATGCAGGGCGCAGAACTCCTCTATGGCGAGCGCGACGGTTTCGCCCCGGTGGGCGATGGCGTGGCCAACGGCGCGTTCTTCTCGCCGACGCTGCTGCTGAGTCGCAAGCCGCTCGAGCACGACGCAGTGCATGACGTCGAAGCCTTCGGCCCGGTCAGCACCTTGATGGCCTATGACGGCCTCGACGAAGCGATCGCACTGGCGGCACGCGGACGCGGCAGCCTGGTCGGCACGCTGGTCACGCGGGACCCGAAGACGGCCGCGCGCGTCATCCCCGCGGTGGCGGCATTGCATGGCCGCTTCCTGGTGCTCGACCGCGAGGCCGCTGTCGAATCCACCGGCCACGGTTCGCCGCTGCCGCAACTCAAGCACGGCGGGCCGGGCCGGGCCGGCGGTGGCGAGGAACTCGGCGGCATCCGCGCCGTGAAGCACTACCTGCAACGCACGGCGGTGCAGGGCTCGCCCACGATGATCGCGGCGATCACCGGCGAGTACATGCGCGGTGCCACGCTGAACGAGAGCGAGCTGCACCCCTTCCGCAAGCATTTCGAGGACCTGCAGATCGGCGACTCGCTGCTCACCCATCGCCGCACGGTGGGCGAGGCGGACATCGTCGCCTTCGGCGGCATCTCCGGCGACTACTTCTACATGCACTTCGACGAGGTGGCCGCGAAGGAATCGCCCTTCGGCAAGCGCATCGCGCACGGCTATTTCGTGCTGTCGGCCGCGGCGGGGCTGTTCGTGTCGCCCGCGCCGGGACCGGTGCTGGCCAACTACGGGCTGGACACGCTGCGCTTCGTCAAGCCTGTCGGCATCGGCGACACGATCCGTGCGCGCCTGACCGCCAAGCGCAAGATCGACCGCAACAAGAAGGATGCCAAGGGCGTGGGCCAGGGCGTGGTCGCGTGGGATGTGGAAGTCACCAACCAGCTCGACGAAGTGGTGGCGAGCTACGACATCCTCACGCTCGTTTCCAAGCGCAGCTGATCAACATCACAGCAGCTGCTCGCTCACGAACAACGACGTGAACGACATGCCCAGTTGCCGGCGCCAGTTGCGGCTGGGCTCGGCGCTGAACACCACGGGTTGCGTGCCCGTCGGTGCGACCCATTGCAGCCGCTGCCGCGCGCCGGCTCGCTGCAGTTGATAGCTGCGGGGCATCTGCTCGCGCTGCAGCAGCATCGCCACCTGCCCCGCGAGCTCGGGGCTGTCGATGACCAGGCCCATCTCGGTGTTGCTGTGCGCCGAGCGCCGGTCCATGTTCATCGAGCCGATGGACAGCCAGCGGTGGTCGACCACGGCCAGCTTGGCATGCAGCCGGCCGAGCGAGCCGTGCGATGAAGACGCGGCTTGCATGGCGTCGACGCCGGGCATCATTTCGTAGAGTGCCACGCCCATGTCCAGCAGCGCGTCGCGGTAGCGCGAATAGCCGAAGTGCACCAGCGGCTCGTCGGTGGTGGCGAGCGAGTTGGTCATGACCGCCACGCGCACCTGCTTGCCGGTGGAGGCCTGCAGGATGTCGAGCATGCGCGTGTCCGGCACGAAGTAGGGCGAGGTCACCAGCACGTCGGAGCGTGCCGATTGCAGCAGTTCCAGGTTGCCGGCCATGACCGCGCCGTCGACCAGCGTGTCGGCCTGCGTCGCCTTCACCGGCGCATCGGCCATTACGCGCACCGATGCCAGGTGCAGGTCGATCCGGCCGCTGGCCAGTTGGGCGCCGACGGTGCTTTGCCCGAGCGGGTCGCGCTCGGCCATCGGAGGTTGCATCGTGTCCGGCCCAACTTGCGCCCACGCATCGAACTGTGCGCGTGCGACTTGCGGCGGGCGCTCCTTCACCACCAGGCTCTGGATCGGAAAGGCATGCTCGCTGTTCCAGTAGGCGTCGAACACTGCCGACTGCTCCCGCTCCACCTTCCCGGCGGAAAGGATGTCCATGTCGATGAAGTTGGCGGGCTGGCTGCGGCCGAAATAGGCGTCGCCGATGTTGCGCCCGCCGCTGATCGCGAAGGCGTTGTCCACGACGAAGAGCTTGTTGTGCATGCGCCGGTTGACACGCGCGAATTCATTGAGCGACAGCAACACGCGCGACGGTACGCCGCGGCCGCGTACCGCCAGCGGGTTGAACATGCGCACCTCGACGTTGGGGCCGGCCGCCAGGCCGGCCAGCAAGTCGTCTTCGCCGGCCGCATGCAGGTCGTCGATCAGCAGGCGTACACGAACGCCTCGGTCAGCCGCCCGGGCCAGCGCATGCAGGAACTCGCGGCCCGATGCGTCATTGGCGATCTGGTAATACTGCGCGTCGATGGTGCGGCTGGCCGCGTTGGCCAGCGCCATGCGCGCCTCCAACGCCTGGCCACCGTCGGGCAGCAGCCGAAGACCGGAGACGCTGTCGTCCGCCGGCAACGATGCCGCCGCCACCGTCGTCAGGCGGGTTGCGCCGTGCATATCGCCCAGGGTGTGAGAGGGCAGGCGCTCCACGTCGTCCGGCAGACTCGCGCAGCCGGTCACCAGCACGGACAGCACGATGCCGAGGCAAAGGGCGATCAGGCGGACCAGGTGCTTCGATAGCGCGGACATCCAGGGGCTCCAACGTGAGGCAGGTTTATGGGAGGATCGCGTTAATCTAGCTACGCGCCCGCGGGCGCACGAGTGCGCAATTCGCATCACCCATGTGACGTTGATCACACCCGCCCGAGATCAGATAATTGCTGCACAGCAACAAACGTTGCCCGCCATGCCAGAAACAACGGAGAGCCCGATGAGTTCCGCCGACGAGGGAGCGAGCGACCAGCTGCCGCCGGGCTTGCTTGATGCACTCGCGCTTCGCGGCGTCACGCGCGCGTTTCCGGCGCATACCATCCTCATCAACGAAGGCGACACCACCGACTCGCTCTACATCATGCTGAGCGGGCGCGTGAAGGTCTATGCCAGCTCGGAGGAGGGCCGGGACGTGGTGTTGACCGAATATGGACCGGGTGAGTATTTCGGCGAACTCTCGCTCGACGGCGCCAAGCGTTCGGCCTCGATCAAGGCCATGGAGCCCGTCACTTGCCGCGTGGTCCAGGGCTCGGAGATGCGCCAGTTGCTGATCGACTCGCCCGACTTCGCGATTCACCTGACCCGCAAGCTGATCCGGATGGTGCGGCGCCTGACCGAGCAGGTTCGCAGCATCGCCACCGAAGACGTCTACGGCCGCATGGTGCGTGTGCTGCACGAGCTGTCCGAGCCGATCGGGCATGAGCGCGTGCTGCGCCAGAAACTCACGCAGCAGGACATCGCCGACCGCGTTGGCGCGTCGCGCGAGATGGTGAACCGGGTGATGAAGGAACTCACGGCCGGCGGCTACGTGACGCAGCGCAACGGTCGGCTGGTGATCTTGCGCAAGCTGCCGTCGGCCTGGTAGCGACGGCTGGAAGGCGCCGCCCGCGCGGCACCGGTGACGGCCAGCCGTGGCTCACCCGTGGCTCGCCGGTGACCCCCCATAGTGGCGCGCCTGGCGGAAACGGCGCAGCATCGGGGCACGAACGCACGATGACCCAGACCTGTACCGGCTGCGGCGCTCAAGCGCCGCCTGACGCTTCCTTCTGCCCGCGCTGCGGCCGTCGGCTGGCCAGCCTTTGCCCGTCGTGCGGGTGCGTGTGCGACCCGGACTTCGCGTTTTGTCCGCGCTGCGGCACGCCGCGCGCTGCCGCCGCCGGGCCACCGGTCGTCGCGGCCCCGCCACCGCCGCCCGCCCGCACGCCCCCGCCGCCGTCGCCCCCACCCCCACCCCCACCCCCGCCCCCGCCCGCCACGCAGACGCCCGCCACGCAGACGCCCGACGCGACTGGCCACGAGGCCGACCGCCGCCAGGTCACCATCCTCTTCGCCGACCTGACCGGCTTCACCTCGCTGGCCGAGCGGCTCGACCCGGAGACCGTGCGCAGCTTCCAGAACGCATTGTTCGAAACCATGGCGCAGGCCATTGCGCACTACGACGGCTTCGTCGAGAAGTTCGTTGGCGATGCGGTGATGGCCGTGTTCGGCGCGCCGCGCGCGCACGAGGACGATCCGCTGCGCGCCATCGAGGCCGCGCAGGAGATGCTGCAGAGCGTCGCCTGCCTGAGCCAGCGCTGGGCCGCGCGCCTGGGGCGCGGCGTGACGCTGCACATTGGCGTGCACACCGGTGCCGTGGTCGCCGGCAGTCTCGGCAGCGGCGCCGGCGGCACTTACGCGGTGACCGGAGACACCGTCAACACCGCATCGCGGCTGCTCACGGCCGCGGAGCCGGGCACGGTGCTGGTGTCCGACGCCCTCCAGGCCATGGTGCGGCACCGCTTCGACTTCGACGCGCCCACCGAGTTGGCGCTGCGGGGCAAGGC
This sequence comes from Variovorax humicola, assembly GCF_037889915.1. Lineage (NCBI taxonomy): Bacteria > Pseudomonadati > Pseudomonadota > Betaproteobacteria > Burkholderiales > Comamonadaceae > Variovorax > Variovorax humicola. The sequence goes on from NZ_JBBKZV010000010.1 coordinate 45,250, forward strand.
GCAACCAATGCTGGTGCACCGGCTGGTCGGCGTGCGCAAGGATGGGGCCTCCGCACGCGGCCTGGCCGACCTGGGCCTGGCCGCGCCGATGGTCGGGCGCGGCGCCGACATCGAGCGCCTGCTGGCCGCGTTCGACCATATGCAGCAGGGCAAGGCCCAGCTCGTGACGCTCACGGGCGAGGCCGGCGCCGGCAAATCGCGCCTGCTGGCGGAGATGTTCGCGCGGCTGGCGGGCGATGCGCGCTTCACCGCGTCGGGCGTGCGCCGGGCCACCTGCTCGCCGCTGGGAGAGCCGACCTACGGCACCTTCGGTGCGCTGTTTCGCGATGCGTATCGCGTCGAGACCGGTGACTCGCTCGACGTGGCCAAGCGCAAGCTGCAGGAGGGCCTGCTGGCCCTCGGCGCGGACGCAGACGAGGCTGCAGCGGTGGCGCAGGTCATCCACTACCTGCTCGGCATCCAGGAAGGCCGGCCGCATGACATCGAGCCCGAGCAGTTGCAGCGCCAAATCTCGCTGGCCGCCCGCGCGCTGATCGACCGGCGGCTGTCGACGCAGCCGCTCATGATCGTCATCGACGACCTGCAATGGGCCGATGCGGCATCCGTTGACCTGCTCCGGGATGTCATCGACCACTTCGCCGATCGGCCGCTGATGCTGCTGGTCTCGCAGCGCCCCGACGCGCGAACCTTGCGCACCCTGCGCGCCGAGCACTCGGAGATCGAACTCGGCCCGCTCGGCGACGAGGAGGCGCGCGCGCTGGTGAACCACCTGCTCGGCGCATCGGCCGACGACAGCCTGGCGGCAGTGCGCGACCTGGTCGCGGCGCGGGCCGGCGGCAACCCGCTCTTCGTCGAGGAGATCGTCCGCAGCCTCGCCAGCGGTGGCGTGCTGTCGCGCAAGGGCGATCAATGGGTGTGCGAGGCGCCGCACGAAGCGGCCGATGTGCCGTCGACGCTTTATGGCCTGCTGCTGTCGCGCATCGACCGGCTGGCCGCGCAAGACCGGCGGGCGCTGCAGGAGGCCGCGGTGCTCGGTGCCCAGTTCGACAGCGCGCTGCTGCGGCGCATCGCCAGCGAGCCGAATTCGACCGATACGGCGCTGGCCCGGCTCGCGGCCGCCGACCTGATCCGCGCCGACGGGACCGGTGCCGCGCGCTGGCGATTCACCCATGCGCTGCTGCATGACGTGGCCTATCAGAATCTCCTGCTGACGCGGCGCACCGAACTGCATCACCGCGCTGGCCGCGCGCTCGAAGCGGAAGCGGACCAGGGCGCGGCGATAGCGCCCGATGGCGAAGCGCGCGGCCCGCGCCGCCTTGCCGAACTGGAGGCGCTCGGCCATCACTGGAGCCTGTCGCCCGACAAGGCCCGCGGCACACGCTACCTGCTGGCGGCGGGCGACTGGGCGCGTGGTGTCTATGCCAATGACGATGCGCTGCGCCACTACGAACGCGCGCTGTCGACACTGGCGCAAGCCTCGCCGGAAACGCCTGCGGCCGTCGCGGAAATCAAGGCCGCCGAACTCGAGGCGCGCGAGCGGCTCGGTGACCTGTTCGGCTTGCAGGGCCGGCGCGCCGATGCGCTGGCGCACTACGACGCGGTCAAGCTGGCCGTCGAAGGCTGCAACGACCCGGTGCGCACCGCGCGCGTTCTGCGCAAGGTCGGCGGCCTGCATTGGGAAGCCGGCGAACGCGAGCGTGCCAGCGCCTGTTTCAGTGCCGGCCTGGCGTGCCTGGGCGCGGACGGCGATGCCATCGAGCGCGCTCACCTGTTCCAGGAGATGGGGCGACTCGCCTTCCGCGTCGGCGACAACGCCACCGCCCTGACGCTGGCGCAGCGCGCGCTGGCCGAGGTGCCTGCGGACGGGGCAGGGCGCACGCGCGAAGCGATCGTGGTCCGCGCCGAGGCTTGCAACACGCTGGGCGTGACATTGGCGCGGCTCGGGAGACCCGAGGAAGCGGTGGCACAGATCGAACTCAGCGTCGCCCAGGCCGAGGCCCACAACATGCTGCAGGCTGCCTGCCGCGGCTACACCAACCTGGGCGTGCTCTACGCCACCCTGGACCCGCAGCGCAGTATCGACACCTGCCTGCGCGGGCTGGAGACCGCCAGGAAGGTCGGCGACCTCGGCTTCCAGTCGCGCCTGTATGCGAACCTGGCCGTCGCCTATTGCGCGCTCACCAACCGTTGCGAGGAAGAAGGCATCGAGGCCGCACGCGCCGCCGCCAGCCTCGACCGCCGCCTCGGACTGCTCGACCACCTGGCCGTCCCGCTGATCGTGCTGGGCCAGATCTACCAGTGCCACGGCGACCCTGCGCGCGCCTTCACGTCTTACACCGAGGCGTTGCAATTGGCAGAGCGAATCGACGAGCCCCAATTGCTTTTTCCCTGCTACGATGGTTTGGCAACGCTGTACCTTGACGCGGGGCGCCCGGCCCAGGCCGAGACCTATCTCAACAAGGCGCAAGCGGTTTGCGAGCGCGCTGGCCTCGAGCCTGACGCCCTGATGGTGCTTCCGTTCCTTTGCTGAACTTGCCGAAGGAGTCGACATGACTGCTGCAATGACGCAACCCGTGGTGCCGGGCCAACCGGCCCCCGATTTCTCCCTTCCGGCGGTGGCCGGGCCCGAGACTGTTTCGCTGGCCGACTACCGCGGCCGCAGCCCCGTGTTCCTGGCGCTCATGGTCGGCCTGTGGTGTCCGTTCTGTCGACGGCAACTGGCCCAGATCAGCGGCTACGAAAGCAAGCTCAAGGCGCTGGGCGTCGAAAGCCTGGCGGTCGTCGCCACCGACCCGGAAAACGCCCGCATGTACTTCAAGTTCCGGCCGACCAAGCTGCGCCTCGCGTCAGACCCGTTCCTGTCGACGCACCGCGCGTTCGGCGTGCCCAAGCCCGAGCCGAGTCCGGAGATGATGAAGGCGCTGGAGGAGATCAGCGTCAATCCGTTCGGCGACCTGCCCGAGCCGATGCCCATCGTGACGGCAGCCAAGGCGATGGACAAGCTCGATGGCTACGTCCCCTCGCCGAGCGACCAGGGCGACGTCGAACGGCAATGGCCCCAATTGAAGGCGCTGTACATGATCGACCGCGAGGGCATCGTGCGCTGGGCCTGCATCGAGTGCCAGGACGAGGGCCTGGCCGGCGTCGGCAAGCTGGCATCCGAAGACACCATCATCGAGGCGGCGCGCACGATGCTGCACTGACTCATCCCACGCTGCTTGCCGGCGCCAGGGGAGCCGACCGGCTCACGGCCGCGACCTGCGCTTCCAGCCGCTGCCGGTCGGAAATCAATCGTCCCGCCACCAGCGACACGACCTGGAAGCCGAACGCCGGGTTCTGGAAGTAGAGCTGCCTGAACGTGTCCTCGTCGATGCGCAGCACGGTGCATTTCGTGACGCAGCGGGCCGTCAGCGTGCGGCGCTTGTCTGGCGCAAAGAAAGCGATTTCGCCGAACAGGCGGCCGGGCTCCATCTCCTGGCCGATCTCGACGAATTCCATGCGCCCGTCGGCGAGGAAATAAAGGTGTGTGGCGGCATCGCCCTTGCGGAACAACACCTGACCGGCGCGCAGGCGCTGCTTGCGCATGTAGGGGCGCAGCCAGACACCGGAAAGGTCGCTTTGCTCCGTGGCCCGCGTCACCTGCCGCGTCAGTCGCGCCATTTCGGCGAGGCGATAGATGTTGATGGGCAGCAGCGCACCATGCAGCAGCACCATGATGAACGCAGGATGCAGCGCCCCGTAGACCAGAAAGCCGATATTGCCCGCCACTGCGAGGTAGCGCAGCGGGATCATTGTCTTCACGAATGAGCTGACGACCACCAGCAGGCCGGCGATGCCCGCGGCAAAGAGCGCGATGGTGCCCGAGGTCGTCGCCAGCGCCGTGACGAGGCTGTGGGTTGCAAGGGCGTACAGGTCGGGCATGGCCATGCGAGTTCCTCAGGTGAGCACTTCCAATGTGCCACAGGCGGGCGTTTGACCGTCTCGGTGTCGACGCTGATACTGGCCCGCTGCCCCATGTCCGATCCATCCGTCAAACATAGGCTCACGGCCATCCTCGCGGCGGATGCCGTCGGATTCTCGCGCCTGATGGCGGCCGATGACGACGCGACCGTCGCGGCGCTCGATGCGGCGCGCACCGTATTTCGGCAGCACGTCAAGGCACACCATGGGCGTGTCATCGACATGGCCGGCGACTCGGTGCTCGCGGTGTTCGAGGCGGCTACCGGCGCGGTCGACGCGGCACTGGCCGTCCAGCAAGCGCTCCGGCGCTCGGACGAAGCCATTGCGGAAGACCGGCGCATGCGCTTTCGCATCGGCGTGCACCTGGGCGATGTGGTCGAGAAGGAGGACGGCACGGTCTACGGCGATGGCGTCAATGTCGCGGCGCGGTTGCAGGCGCTGGCCGAGCCGGGCGGCATCACGGTGTCGGACGCCGTGCGCGGCGTCGTTCGGGGCCGGGTCGATGCGCGCTTCGTCGACAGGGGAGATCAGCAGCTCAAGAACATCGCCACGCCGATCCATGCATTCGCGATCGACCTCGGACAGGATCCGGGCTCGGCTGCCGTCGCCGGCCTCCAGGCGCGAGGCGACACGATCGCCCGCGAAGAGGCGCCGTCCGCCGCGCAACGCCCCCCGACGCGTCCGGCCGGCTTGTTCGTGGGCCGCCGACAGGAAATCGCACAACTCGCGAAGGCCCTCGAAGGCGCGCGGCTAGGCCGCGGCCAGATCGTGCTGCTGGCCGGTTCCGGCGGCATGGGCAAGACGCGCCTCGCGCAGGAGATGGCCGCGCGCGCCGAACAGGATGGCGTGCCGGTGCTTTGGGGGCGCTGCCTCGAAGAGCCCGGCGCGCCGCCGTACTGGCCCTGGCGCCAGTTGATCCGCAGCTACCTGCGCGGCAGCGGCGACCCGCGCCCGGTCGAGACGCTCGGCGCTGGCCTGGCCGACATCGCGAGCATCGTTCCGGAGGTGGGCGAAGCCTTCGCGCTCAAGCCATCCGGTGCCGGTGCCCAAACGGTCGATACCGCGCAGTCGCGTTTCCAGTTGTTCGACGCGGTGGCCGGCTTCTGGCGCCGTGCGGCGCGGCGCGTGTCGCTGGTGCTGATCTTCGAAGACCTGCACTGGGCCGACGCGACTTCGTTGCGCCTTTTCGCCTTCCTGGCCGCGGAGCTCGAAGACAGTGCCCTGCTGTTGATCGGCACCTACCGGGACACCGAGTTGTCGCGCCAGCATCCGCTGTTCGACACGCTCGGAGAGCTCGCCCGCTCCCCGATGTTCCGGCGCATCGAACTGGCCGGCCTGAGCGACCGCGAGACTGAGGAGTTCATCGCAGCCGCCACCGGCGAATCGGCAAGCGCCCATCTGGCCAGCGCGATCCACGCGCGCACCGAAGGGCATCCGCTGTTCCTCGAGGAGACGATGCGCTTCATGACCGAGACGCGCGCGCCGAATGCCCGCGGCGGCTCGATGGACGAAGTGCTGCAGAAGATACCCACCGGGGTGCGCGAGGTGATCGGCAAGCGCCTGAATCGGCTGACCGTGTCGGCTTCCAGGCTGCTCTCGATCGCGGCCTGCATCGGCCGTGTCTTCGAGCTGGAGCTGTTGGCTGAACTCGACACCGACAAGTCCGAGGACGAAGTGCTGGTCGCGCTCGAGGAGGCCCTGGCGGTGCGCCTGATCGAGCCGGTGCCGCAGACGCAGCAGTTCCGCTTCAGCCATGCCCTGATCCGCGAATGCATCTACGACGAAATGCTCGGCCTGCGCCGCGCGCGTCTGCACCTGCGCATCGCCGAAATGCTGGAAGCGCGATTCGGCAGCGACAACCCGACCGTGCTGCCGCAACTCGCCTACCACTTCAGCGAGGCGGGGCCCGGCGCCGCGGTCAAGGCGCTCGCGTATGCGCAGCATTCGGCCCAGCACGCGGCGCAGTTGCTCGCCTTCGAGGAGGCCGTGCGCCTCTATCGGCTCGCGCTGCACCTGCAACAGCAGCACTTCGGCAAGGACGTCCCGCAGCGCTGCGCCCTGCTGCTGAAGCTCGCCGAAGTCGAGGTGCTGCTGGGCGCCGGCGAGCCTGCACGGCTGGCCTACCAGGAGGCCGCCGACCTGGCGCGCGCCCAGGGCCTGGTCGCGCTGTTCGCGCAAGCGGCCGTGGGCTTCGAAGTCAGCAACGTCGCATCCGCGCGGTCGGGTGAGCTGTCGGTGGACTTGTTGCTGGAAGCGATCGCGCTGCACCGGACCGACGACCCGTTGCGGGTCGAACTGCTGGCGCACCTGTGCCGCGCCTACGTCTATTGCAACCGTGCGGACGATGCCAAGGAGGCGCACCGCCGCGCGGTCGCCCTCGCGCGGCGGATCGGCGACCGCAAGGGCCTGTGCCAGGCCTTGTCCTCGATTGCCGCAGGCGTGTACTGGCCCGACCAGTTGCATGAACATCTGCAGGCCGCCAACGAGGCCTGGAGCATCGCGGACAGCCTGCGGCTGCCCCGTTTCCTGCTGCAGTTGCTGCCGTACTTCCTGATGGACCTGGTCCGCGCCGGCGACGTGGCCGCGCTGGCGCGCGTGCGTGCGCAGGGCCTGCGCACGGCGGAGGAAATGGGCTCGCTGCATGACCAGGCGATCTGCAACTACGTCGAAGGCGTGATCGCCATCAACGAAGGGCGCTTTGCCGATGCCGAGGCGCAGGCGGGCAAGGCGCTGGCCATTGGACGGCGCGTCAACGAGAGCCTGGCGGTCGGCGTCTACGGCACGCAGATGTTCTGCCTGCGGCGGGAACAGGGCCGCCTGCGCGAGACGCTGCCCCTGCTGCAGCACTTCGTGCGCACCACGCCCAAGGCCCAGACCTGGGGGCCCGGCCTGGCCGTGCTGTATGCCGAGCTCGACATGCGCGCCGAATGCGAGGCGCAATTCGAAAGCCTGTCCTGGCCTCGCGCGGCGACGGCCGCCGTGGACGCCAGCACGATGACGGTGCTGATGTTCGCGGCCGAGGTGTGCGTCTACCTCGGCGACGCCACGCGCGCCGCCCTGCTGTATCCGCTGTTGAAGGGCCATGCCGGCGGCAATCTGGTGGCCGATTCGGGCGGGCCCTGCCTCGGCTCGGCGGACCGCCTGCTGGGCAGCCTGGCCGCGGTGATGCGGCAATGGGTGGTGGCCCAGCGCCACTTCGAGGCCGCGCTGGCGATGGACCTGCAGACCGGCTCGCGCGTCTGGCTCGCGCACAGCCGCTATGCGTATGCCGTGATGCTTCACGGGCGCGCGCTGGCCGGCGACATGGACCGCGCGCGCACGCTGCTCGCGCAGGCGCTGGCCGAGGCCACCGCGCTCGGCATGAACGCGATGACGCCGCGCATCACTGCGCTCGCCGACAGCATCGCCGCGCCGCCGCCTGTGTTGCCCTGCGGGCTGACCGAGCGCGAAGTCGGCGTACTGCGCCTGATGGCCATCGGCCGCAACAACCGCGAGATCGGCCAGGTCCTGCGGATCAGTCCGAACACCGTCGCCAACCACGTGCGCAGCATCCTCGAGAAGACGTACACCGCCAACCGCACCGAGGCCGCCGCGTTTGCCAGCCGCGAGGGCCTGTTGAAGGAATAGCCACCGCCTATGCGTTTTCGAAACTCATGCTGCCGGATATGGCTCGATTGATGCTTCCACGTCAGGTCATCAAAACTATAGTTTGGAGAGCCTCGATCATGGATGGATGGACAGTGTTCGCATGATGGGCGTGACTGCTCCCGCGCTACCCAACCCACCGCAGGAAAAGATTTCAAAATGACCATCAGGAAAACAATCCGAACCCTTTTGCCGACGCCCGCCCTCAGATTCATTCGAAAGGTCAGGGGCACCGATGATTCTGAAAGCTACAAAAATCTTTCGACTCAAGAGATATTTTCCAGGATCTATGAAAAGAAAGGATGGGGGGAGTCCGGCGATCCTTCGCAGCCGTTTTTTTCGGGGCCTGGGTCGCATGATGGCGCCGTCTTTTCAGACTACATTCGCTCTGTTCACGATTTCCTGGCCACTTTCGAAAAGAAGCCCGATGTCGTCGACCTGGGTTGCGGAGATTTCTTTATCGGATCAAAAATCCGGGACTTATGCAACAACTACACGGCCTGCGATATCGTCCCGGCGCTGATTGAGTTCAACAAGGAAAAATACAAGGAGCTTGCGGTCGATTTTCGGGTTCTCGATTTGAGCGTTGATGAACTTCCGAATGGCGATGTCGTGTTTGTCCGCCAGGTCTTGCAGCATCTCTCCAACGCGCAAATCATGCGGGCGGTGCCCAAGATAAAGGCGAAGTACAAATACCTCGTCCTGACGGAGCATCTGCCTGATTCAAGGAACTTCAAGCACAACCTTGACAAGCCAGCCGGCCCCGACATCCGGCGGGAAATCAAGAGCGGTGTTGTCTTGACGAGCGAACCATTCAATCTGGCGCCCCAAAGTCAACGGGAAATATGTCGGGTTTCGGAATACGGCGGAATCATCGCCACCACGGTTTACCAATTTTCCGGGTAATCAATCCAGGTGGCTTCAAATCTGAGTGCGACACCTGCGAACCGATAAGGTGACCAGATGCCAAGACCCTGCTTCCTGATCACCGCCGGCGCCATCGCTGCCCTTTGCTTGAACACCTTGTCCTTGAAAAACCAGTTCTTGCTGGCCCGAATCGGCTTGCAGCCTACTGCGATCCGCACAGCCCTTGGCAACGAACGAGGCTCCAACGAGAACACCAATGGCTGGTGCGCCAGTACTTGCCCAAGGGCACTGATCTGAGCGGCTACAGCCAGGAGCAACTCGATGCTATCGCCGATGAGAAAACAACCGCCTACCGGCGACCTTGCCTCAATTTGGCCGGATGTTCTGGTTCACGCGGAACAGGTTGTTCGGGTCGTACTGCCGCTTGATCTGCGCCAGCCGCGGGTAGTTGTCGCGGTAGGACGCGCGGATGCGCTCGTCGCCCTCGTCCATCATCATGTTCACGTAGGCGCCGCCCGCCGAGTAGGGATGCAGCGCGTCCCAGTAGTTCTTGGTCCAGGCGGTGATCTTCGGCGCGTCCTGCGGATCGGGGCTGACACCGACGATGACCTCGGCCCAGGTCGCATCGCGGTACGAAAACGGCGTGTCCGAAGCCTTGGCCCGGTGCGCCGCACCGTCGATCGGATAGAGGTGCATCGTCGACTGGCCCGTGGGCATCTGCGCGCCGAAGCGCACGTGCTCGGCAATGGCCGCATCCGACAGCTCATTGACGAAATCGGCCCGCCAGTACCACTGGTGCCCTGGCGGATAGAGTCCGTCGAACGCGCCGTTCAAGACCGGGAAGGGCATCGGCTGCACGCCATGCAGCAGCGGCGTGCCGAACTCGCGAACCGGCTTGAACACAGCGTCGGCGTTCTCCGCGGGACCGGTGTAGCACCAGATCACGCCGCACACCGGCCGGCCATGCAGCGCCTCCGGGAAGGGCGCGACCGGCGGTACGGAGGTGAAGGCAAAGAACCCGTTCAGGTCCTCGGGCGCCTTGACGATGAAGTCGCGGTACCAGCGCAGCACGGCGGCGGAATCCTCCAGTGCCCAGAAGGTCGGCCCCGCGACCACCATCGACACCGGATGCAGCCGGAACACGAACGAGGTCACCACGCCGAAGTTGCCGCCGCCGCCGCGCAGCGCCCAGTAGAGGTCGGGGTTCGTGTCGGCGTTGGCGATGACCAGCGAGCCGTCGGCCAGCACCACGTCGGCCTCCAGCAGGTTGTCGACCGAGAGCCCGCACTTGCGCGACAGGTGGCCGATGCCGCCGCCGAGCGTGAGCCCGCCGACGCCGGTGGTGCTGATGATGCCGCAGGGCGTGGCCATGCCGAAGGCGTGCGTCGCATGGTCCACGTCGCCCCAGGTGCAGCCACCTTCGACGCGCACCGTGCGCGCCTGCGCATCGACGCGGATGCCCTTGAGCCCCGACAGGTCGATGACCAGCCCGTCGTCGCAGGTGCCCAGGCCGCCGCCGTTGTGCGCGCCGCCGCGCACCGCCAGCAGGAGCGACTGCTCGCGCGCGAAGTTGACGCTGCTGATGACGTCCGCGACATCGCGGCAACGCACGATGAAGCGGGGGGTGCGGTCGATCATGGCGTTGTAGACGCGGCGCGCTTCATCGTAGTCGGCGTCGCCGGGCTGCACCATGCGACCGCGCAGCGTGGAGGAAAACTGGGCAATGGCGTCAGGGCTCAACATGGCGTATATCTCCGGTAGGTGGCGCGTCCGGTTGAACGCGAATCCACACTGCGGTTGTACGCACGAGGCCAGCGTGGCGGAATAGTCAGTTCTGACCATCCGCCATGACCAGCGGCGCCGCTGGCGCCGCAGCGCGTCAGGCCGCGGCCGCGAGCATCAGTTCAGGACGGAACTGCGACACCTCGATGATCACGTCGGCCGGCACGTTCGCGCGCCGCGCCGCCTCCCGGATCGCATCCGGGTTGGTCGCCTCGTAGAGGCAGTAGGACTTGCGCTTGTCGGCGCTCAGGAAGGAGAACAGCCAGTTCACGCCTTCCTCGCCGTTGATCTTCGAAATGGACGTGACGCCATCGACGGTGAGTTCGATTTTTTCCGCAAAATTGCGCTCGATAAGGAACAACGGCATGTGAGCCTCCGTGACGGGGGTGGAATCAACCTTTGCGCCATGGCCCCCCGCAGGCCTCCCCGGTAGGGCGTTTTCTACAGTAGCGGATGGGCTGGCATTTGGCAAATCGCCGGGGCCGCCCGCAGCCGCGGTGAAATGACCGGCAAGCGATCAGGCAGCCTAATTGAATTGAACAACAAGCGGCGGCTTCCTTTCTCCCTCCTTTGAGGTAGCAAGTCCTGGCGGCAGGCATCCGACTTAGTGGTTTTGCAGAGGTAGGTGAAACAACATGAAACCGAATGCTCATGCGATTCGCGTCCCGTGCGCACGCGTGGGTTGGAGACCTGCGTATTGCACAGGGTCCAACAGCTACACGATGCCCGTGCCCGTGAATAGAGACAGAGGCGTTTGTTTTTTCGCGGCTCAGGGGAGCAGGTTGAGCAAACGGCCGACCAACCTGGCCAGGGCGGCCAGTGCATCCCAGAGCGCGCGCAACGCGCGGAAAAATTCCATGTGCCAAGGGTACGCCACGAGCCTTGGCTGATTTGTGAACGAAAATATCTGCTCTTCGACGACACACATCTTCGCGACCGGCACCCTGCGGCACTTGCGAACAAGTAGGGAGACCATCCATGACCATGATCCGGTGCGCCCCGTCCATCGCGCATGAATAAGCCCGTCGCGATCCATCCGGACGGCGCGGGTAGTCGTCCTTCGCCCGTCCGGCTTTCGTTCGAAGAATCGTTGCGCATAGGGCCGTGGAAGCTGGCCTGGATCCTGGTCGTTCCGCTGGCCTTCTGGTTGGTGGTCGCCAAGACCATCCTCGTGATGAACGGCTTCTTCTGGGCGCCGAAGGACGACGTCGGCCTGGTGGCCATCGCGAAGTGGCTCAGCTGGTTCGTTTCGCTGCGCTACCTGTTCGCCGTCATGGTCGCCTTCGTGATCCAGCGCTGGCTGTTCAGGCGCCATCGATGGGCCATCGTGCCGATCGCGGTGCTCGTCGTGTTCGCGCTCGCATTGCTCCTGACCATGATCAAGCCGGACCAGACCATCATGGCCACGGTCGCGAAATGGTCCCAGTCCGCGTGGCAGCAGTACCGCGGCCTGGTCGCCTGCCTGTCGCGCGATGCCGTGTCGGTTGCGTGCATCGTGCTGGTCTTCGGCATCGTGATCCGCGCGACGCCGCGTGCGGCCCATGTGGCCATGGTGACGGTGCTGCAGGGCGTGGTGGTGCTGCTGTGCCTGCTGGTCGGCATCGACCTGGCCTACCAGTTCGGCACTGGGCAACCGGCGAGCACGCGGGTGCTGCTCTTTGCGCTGGAGAACGCGGAGGACATGGTGCCGATGGTGAAGTCCGAGGTCACCGGCTTCAGGCTGATGGGCCTGTTCGGCGGCGCCGTCCTCGCCTTGGTCTGGGCCTGGTACAAATACCCGGTCGTGCGTCGGCCCGAACGCATCGGACCAGGCAGCTATTCCGGCGGCGCCATCGCGATGCTGGGGTCACTGGCAATACTGCTGCCGGCGCCCCATCCGGGCTCCGCCGAAGTCACCCGCTTTTCCGAAGGGACGCTGGTGACGCTCGCCCGAACGGCCTTGCCGTCGGCGGCGCAGGACGGCGACGTGAACATCACCAGGGAGTTCAGGCGTGTCGGCCGGCCACCCTGGTTCAGCGCCGAGATGAAGCTCCAGGCCACCGACAAGACGCAACGCAGGAACGTCGTCATCGTGATGTTGGAGTCGATCCGCGCCAAGTCCAGCACGGTCAATGTGCCGACGCTGCCGACGATGCCGTTCCTCAAGAAGCTGGCCGAGGACGGGCTGATGGTGGAGGACATGAGCGCCGTTGCGCCGCGCACGGCCGCGGCATGGATTGCAATCCTGACGGGGCAGTACCCGCTGGCCAACCAGGACACCGCGCGCTGGGCCGTGCTGAACCAGAGGTTCCCGCACATCCGCTCCCTGCCCTCTGCGCTGCGCGAGGCGGGCTATGCCACGAGCTTCTTCACGCCGACGGAACTGGGCTTCCAGAGCGACCCGGAGGTCATCAAGTCGTTCAACTTCGAGTTCGTCCAGACCGAAGCCGAGTTGGCCAGGCCCGGCGAGGAATGGCCGACCTATTTCGGCATCGCGGACGAATCCATGCTGAAGCCCATCATGTCGTGGACCTCGACCCAGGTGCAGGCGAAGCGGCCGTTCTTCACGGCCGTCATGACGAACGTGGGCCACCACAGTTACCAGACGCCTTCAACCTGGAAGAAGATCCGCTTCGAAGGCGTGAGCGACCCCGTGCTGCAGTCCTACTACAACTGCCTGGCCTACATCGACAGCGTGCTGGAGCAGTTGGTGGAGGGCTACCGCCGGCTCGGCGTGCTCGACGACACGATCTTCGTGTTCGTGGGCGATCACGGCGTGATGTTCGACGAGCACAACGTCAAGCAGTCGTTCAACACGCTCTACGAAGAGGCGCTGCGCGTGCCTGCCGTGATCTATGCGCCTGGCCTGCCATTGCGCGGGATGCGGGTGAAGGGCGCGCGCCAGCAGATCGACATTCTTCCGACGATCACGGACCTGCTCGGCTACCGCATCGAGGGGGCGCAACTGCCGGGGCAATCGCTGCTCGGGCCGGTGGCCGCGGATCGCGAGCTATTCTTCACGAGCAGCATCGACTGGTCGGCACTGGCAATGCGCCGCGGCCCCCGCAAGTACATCCAGACGCTCGACGGACGGCAGCCAATCGAGATCTTCGATCTGGACCAGGACCCGGACGAACTGCGCCCGCTGGCGAACGTCGCCGAAGCCGAAATCGCGGGCGCGAAGGAGGACATGTTCGAATGGCGCGCACAGGCCGAGCTGTCGATGTTCGCGCGGCCCGACAGGGGCGCGGTGTCCACCGCGCCCTGGCTGCACAAGTAGGCCGCTGAACGCGACGGGAAGCCGGCACCGGGCGGGTGCGGTGCGCCTGGCATCACACCGGGGCCCACGTCGCGCCCCGTGCGGCGGCGTGGGTTGAATCCTCGAACGCGCACCCCGCTAGAAATCCACCAGGCTCAACCCCACGCTCAACACCGTCCGCTTGCGGTTGTAGTCCACGAGCGTGTCGCCATACCCATGGAACAGCTGCGTGTGAAAGCGCAGGTTGCTTTTCACCGGGTCGCCGATCACCTTGAACCATTCGAGCCGGATCGAGCCCTTGCCGTCGCTGCGCAAGTTGTTGCGCAGCGTGGCGGACACCGTGTTGTCGCGGTTGATTTGCCAAATGCCAGTGAGTTCGGCGCGGCCGATGTAATCCTCGATGTCGGGGTTGTCGTCGTTGGCCGCGCTCTCGTTGATGCGCTTCCAGATCCGGCCGGTCAGCTGGAAGCGGTCTTCCAGTTCGACGCCGGCCATCAGGTAGTAGCGGTTCCAGCTGCGCGACAGCGGCAGGCTCTGGCCGTTCGAGTTGTGCGCGAGGCCCAGCCCCGTGTAGCGCCAGCGCCAGCCGCCGGGCAGTGCCATGTCGGTGGGGTAGACATACATCATCTCCGGCTCATGGTCGGTGGTGCGGAACGGCCGGGAGATGGCGGCATTGAAGAGTTGCCAGGTCGACTGCTGCGAGTAGGCGAACCAGAGCGAGTCCTTCTTTTCCGGGTCGTTCCGGGTGAGCAGCCCTTCCGCCAGCTTGGTGCGCAGCGACAGCCCAATGCGCATCTCGTTGGACTGGTAGGCGATGGGCGTGCCGGTGTGGCCGGGGGACGGCGAGGTAGGCACCTTCGGCTTGCCGTCGGCCGCGGCAAAGGACACGTCGAGCGGACGGTAGCCGCGGAAGCTGAAGGTGCCGCAATCCGATCCCTTCTCGAGTTCCCAGAATCGCGACAGCGTCGAGTACTGGCGGTCGCGGCAGCCTTCTTCCGTGGCGACCGAGACGACCCGCGTGGCCGGGATGCCCGCGTCCACCGGCGGTGCCTGCGTGGTCTCCAGCACCGGCGGCGCGGGCGGCACCGCGGCGGCGGGCAAGGTCTGCTGCTGCGCCCAGCGGTCGAAGCACGCCAGGCGCGCCTCGTTGTTGGAAGCCAGCTTCTGGCATTGCTGCCAGGTGAGTTGCGATTCGGCCAGCGGGCTGGGCGGGCGCTCGGCCGGCTGCGCCAGGACCGAAGCGGCGCCCAGCGCCGCGAATAACGCGGGCAAGGCGAGGAGGGGTTTGATCATCAATTGTTCGTTGGCTTGGTGATGCCGCTCGCGGACGAGAGCTTGCGCAGCACGAAGTGCGCGCCACTCTCGTCGGAGGCTTTGCGCCATGTGCCTTCGAACACCTTGCCACAGGACGCGGACTGCACGCTGCCGGACCAGGTCGCGCTGATGGCATGGCCATCGTCCGACTGGTCGATGGTCAGCAGTCCTTCGTCATCGATGTCGCCCGCCAGTTGCGACGGGAGGCCGCCGCCTTCGCGCGCTACGGTGCCGCGCACGCCAGCGTATTCCGGGTGGCGCGCCATCTCGACGATGGCCACGCCGGGTTGGCCGTCGACGCGCAGTTCCCAGCGGCCGAACAGGGCTTCGAGCGGAAGCGATTGCGCGTCGGCCGGGCATGGATCGGCGCTGGCCGCCGGCGCAGCGCTGGGCTGCGCCCAGATGCCCGAGCTGCAAGCGAGCGCCACCGTCAGCAGCGCGGTCCATCGCAATGCCTTCATGGTGGAACGGCCGCCGCCGCGGCGGCCGTATCCGCTGCGCGCTTGGCGAATTCGGCGCGCAAGGCCTTGAGCTTCTCGCGCGGGTCTTCTTTCACTGTGGTCCTGTCGAGTGCCATCTCGGCGATGAAGCGGCTGGGGATCGCCTGCACCATCTCGCGGCCCTTCTTGCGCTTCTTGGTCCAACTCACGGCCAGGCTGCGCTGCGCGCGCGTGATGCCCACGTACATGAGGCGGCGTTCTTCCTGCAGGCGCGTCAGCGTGTCGTCGCTGATTTTTTCCTGCCGGCCGTCGTCGTCGTCGAGCTTGAACGGCAGCAGCCCCTCGGTCACGCCGATCAGCATCACGTGCGGCCATTCGAGGCCCTTGGACGCGTGCAGCGTGGACAGCGTGACCACGTTCTGGTCCTGCTGGCGCTCGCTGATGGTCGACAGCAGCGAGATGGTCTGCGCCACCTCGAGCAGGCTCTTGCGTTCGCTCACGACCGTCGCGCCGCTGGTGTCGTCGATAGTGCCGCCGGCGCGCTGCGTCATCCAGTCGACGAATTCCAGCACGTTGGTCCAGCGCGCGGCCGCGGCCTGCTCGCTGTCTTCGCCGTCGTAGAGATGCTTCTCGTAGTCGATCTCCTTCAGCCACGCCATCATGAACGCGTGCGCATCTTCCGCCCCGTAGGTCTGGCGCGCCTTGTACTCGAGCTCGTTGATGTAGCGCCCGAATTCGTGCAGCCCTTCGAGCGCGCGCTTGGACAGCACGCTCGGCAAGGATGAACTGAACAGCGCCTCGAACAGGCTGATCTTGTATTGCGTCGCGAACACGCCCAGGCTTTGCAGCGTCTGGTGGCCGATGCCGCGCTTGGGCGTGGTCACGGCGCGCAGGAAGGCCGGGTCGTCATCCTGGTTGACCCACAGACGGAACCAGCCGCACAGGTCCTTGATTTCCGCACGGTCGAAGAAACTCTGCCCGCCCGACACCTTGTACGGAATCTGGGCCTTGCGCAACGCCTGCTCGAACACGCGCGCCTGGTGATTGGCGCGGTAGAGGATCGCGAAGTCGCGAAACTCCTTGTGCGGCGAGTTCTCGCGCAGGCTCTGGATACGTGCCACCGCGCGCTCGGCCTCGTGCGCCTCGCTGTCGGCGTCGACCACCCGCACCGGCTCGCCTTCGCCGAGCTCGCTGAACAGCGTCTTCGGAAACAGTTTCGGATTGGGCCCGATCACGTTGTTGGCCGCGCGCAGGATGGCGCTGGTGCTGCGGTAGTTCTGCTCGAGCTTGATGACCTTGAGGTTCGGGAAGTCGACCGGCAGCTTCTTCAGGTTGTCGAGCGTCGCACCGCGCCAGCCGTAGATGGACTGGTCGTCGTCACCCACGGCGGTAAAGCGTCCGCGCTGGCCGACCAGGGCCTTCAGCACCTCGTACTGCGTGGCGTTGGTGTCCTGGTACTCGTCCACCAGCACGTGGCCCAACGCGGCCTGCCACTTGTCGCGAACCTCTTCGTGGTCGCGCAGCAGCTTCAGCGGCATGCCGATCAGGTCGTCGAAGTCCACGCTCTGATAGGCGACCAGGCGCTCCTCGTAGCGCGCCATGATCTTCGCGATGACGCGCTCGTTGTCGTCGGCGGCCTGCGCTTCGGCCTGCGCCGCGTTCAGGCCCATGCTCTTCCACTTGCTGATGGTCCATTGCCAGATGCGCGCGATGGCCGCATCGGTGGTGCCGCCGGCGTCCTTCAGGATCTTGGTGACGTCGTCGCTGTCGAGGATGCTGAATTGCGGCTTGAGGCCGAGCGCCTTGCCGTCCTCGCGCATCATGCGCACGCCCAGCGCGTGGAAGGTGCACACCACTACATGCTTCGCGTCGCGCCCGATCAACCCCTTGGCCCGCTCGCGCATTTCGGCGGCGGCCTTGTTGGTAAAGGTGATGGCGGCAATGCGTTTCGGCTCCATGCCGACCTGGATCAAGCGCGCGATCTTGTGCGTGATGACCCGCGTCTTGCCCGAGCCCGCACCCGCGAGCACGAGGCAGGGACCATTCAGGTAGTTGACGGCTTCCTGCTGGGCGAGGTTGAGACCGGAAGACATTCGGGGGGAGGGGGAAGCCAGACGGAAAGCGCGCAATGATACTGGCCCGGACTGCACGGGCCGGTTACATCTGGACGCTGGACGCTGGGCGCTGGGCGCTGACCGGGGCCTGGACTGGAGCTGGGGCATATTTAGTTGGCCAGCGTTTTCGCTGGAGCTTTAGCTGGGGCGCAGCAGCCGTTGTTGGAGCCGGAGCCGGAGCCCGAGCTGGAACTGGAGCAGGAGCAGGAGCAGGAGCAGGAGCAGGAGCAGGAGCAGGAGCAGGAGCAGGAGCAGGAGCAGGAGCCGAAGCCGAAGCCGAAGCCGAAGCCGAAGCCGAAGCCGAAGCCGAAGCCGAAGCCGGGCTGCGCCATCTGAACGCGGCCCATGTGCCGCCGGGCACCGGCGACAATCGCCGCCGTGTTCGACGTCTTCCTCGTCACTTTCCCCTTTTTCGCGCTGATCGCGGCTGGCTACGCGGCTGCTCGGCGCGGGGTGCTTCCACTGGAGGCCATTCCGGGGCTCAACATCTTCGTGCTGTATTTCGCGCTGCCGTGCATGCTGTATCGCTTCGGTGCGAGCACGCCGATCGCGGAACTGCTCGATGCGAGCGTCGCGCTGGCCTGGGGTTCATGTGCGTTGCTGGTGGTGGGCGCGGTCGTGATGGCGAGTCGCCGCCGCATCGGCTGGAACGATGCCGCTTTCGGCGCGCTGGTCGCGGCCTTTCCGAACACCGGCTTCATCGGCGTGCCCTTGCTGGGCGCGATCCTCGGCGCGTCGTCCGCGGGGCCGGTCATCATCGCGCTCATCTTCGACATGGTGGTCACGTCGTCACTGTGCATTGCCTTGTCGCGCCTGGACGGCACCAACGGCGCCGCTCGGGCCCTGCGCCAGGCGCTGCGCGGAATCCTCCTGAACCCGATGCCCTGGTCGATTCTGCTCGGCGCGCTGGCGTCGGCGTTGCGCTACCGGCCGCCGGGCCCGATCGACCGCACGGTGTCAATGCTGGCCGACGCCGCTTCGCCCGTGGCGCTGTTCACCATCGGCACGGTGCTGGCGCGCGGGGCGCTGCTGGCCCGAGGGCGGCGTCGCGCCGACGCGTTGCACGAGGTGCTGCCGGTGGTAGCGATCAAGCTGTTCGTGCACCCGCTGCTGATGATCGGCGTGGCACGGCTCGCCATGGCGGCCGGCTTGCCGCTCGGGAATTCAGCCATGGTCGCGCTGGTGCTCCTGGCCGCGTTGCCGAGCGCAAGCAATGTGTCGATGCTGGCGGAGCGATTCGGCGCCGACAACGGCCGCGTCGCACGCATCATCCTGTGGACCACGGTGGCGGCGTTCTTCACCTTCCCGGTGGTGGTCGGCTGGCTGCACCCGGCAGGCGCGGCGCCAAACTGAGCGGCGGCGGGCGCTTGCTTATTGCGTCAGCACGCCAAGCTTGTACGGGTCGGCATCCGACACCCGGTCGCAGCGCGACAGGTCGGTGCCCTGGTTGCCGTCGCAGTAGTAGGTGTTGTAGACCCGCCCGAAGAAGGTCGGCGTCGAGGTGAACAGCATGCCCTTGCCGGGGAGCCAGGCTTCCTTCGGCGCGGAGGCGGGGCCGGCGTCGGAGGCCGGGGCGTCGGCACTCGCACTGCTGGAGGCCGTCGAAACGGTGACCGCCTCGGCCGCGCCCGAGGCCGCGCTGGCAGTCGCAGGTGCCGCCGTGTGCCGCGCCTCATCGCCACGCCAGCCGCCGGCCAGCAATTCAGCGGGCGTCGGCCTGCGCGGCAGAGGGATCAGCAAGGCATTGACTTGCCCGCCGCGCCCGAAGCGGTGCTCCTTGCCGGCCAGGAAGGCATAGGCGCAGGCCGCCTGGCACTGGCCGCGCGCCTCGGTCAGCAGGCCCCGGTCGCGAATCACCTGCGCGTAGGCTTCTGCCACCTCGGCGCTGCCGCCGGTCGAGTTCTCGAACATCACCGTGCGCACGCGCGCATTGCTGGCGTGTCCGATGAAGGCCGGCAAGGCGCTGCCGTCAAGCATGCCCGACACGATCAGGCGACTGCCCTCGAGTTCGATCTCGGCCGCTGGAGCGGCAACGCCAACCGCCGCGAGAACCAAGGCCGGGACGATGTGTTTCGGCGATTTCAGGTGCATTTCCGACGAATTTTGAACCAATCAGACCCATCGATACTGACAGCTTGCTGAGCATCAGGCGGCAGTCAATCGATGTTTCAGAAAATTTCCTACACGCGTCGCCCCGACTTGCCGCGATAGTCCAACATCGTCCATTTGGCGAATGCCAAAGTATTCATGACGACTGTCAGAATGGCGTGAACGCACCTTGGAGAAAGATATGGCTACGCTCCTTCGCTGGTTTTTCTGCCTTGCCTGGGCCGCCGCCGCAGGCCTGCTCTGGCACGAAGGCATGCTGCGAGCGGGCTGGGCGTTGGCAATGGTCGTACCCGTCGTATTACTTTTGGCATGGCCATCATCGCGGCGCCGTCGTGGCGGCCTGCAATACGTGCAGATGGCCAAGGAACCGATCGCGGTTCAGTGAGTGAGACACCCTCGAAGCACCTGCGGCGCCTCCCCGTCAGGGGAGCGCACACGGCGACCCGGCAACGCCGGTTCCCCGCGGGTGAAATGAAACATCCCCGAAGCGCCTGCGGCGCCTCCCCCTTCAAGTCCCCTCAAGGGGGCGCACGCTGCGGCCCGGCAAAGCCGGTTCCGCGGGTGCCCATGAACAGACTGCGCCGTGCTCGTCCTGGCTTCATGCGTCGCGGGGTACGCTCCAGCGTGAGTGGAAAAACGACAGCAATAGCGGTTTTTCAGGAGCCGCCGCTCTTCATCCGCTGGTACTCGTTGCGCTTCATGGCCAGGTAGTCGGTTCGCTCGGTTTCGTGCAATTGGAGGGCATATCGCTCGGTGGCGTCGAACCAGGCACCCAGCCGCGCTTCGAGTTGCGCTGGTGCCGGCGCGTCGAGGAACGCGTCGATCGCAAGGTAGTAGCGCATCGTGTTGCGCTCCACGACACCCCGCACGCCGCCGATGTGCTTGGGCGCGCCCTTGTCGTCCTTGCCGGTAACGGTAAAGCCTTCCTTGTCGCTGCCGATCGTGCTGAGGTAGGCCTGCATGGCCAGGCGCGCGGCGGTGCCGTAGGCATACGAATAGGACAAGTGGATGAAGCTCTTGCCACTGTCGAGAGGCACGGCTTCGAGCACGATCTTGTAGTCCCGCGTCGACAGCGGACCCTCGGCCGCCGCCAGCCCCACATTCAAATAGTCGGCCGT
Source organism: Variovorax humicola (assembly GCF_037889915.1). Lineage (NCBI taxonomy): Bacteria > Pseudomonadati > Pseudomonadota > Betaproteobacteria > Burkholderiales > Comamonadaceae > Variovorax > Variovorax humicola. Next base: position 65,837 of record NZ_JBBKZV010000010.1, read on the forward strand.
CGCCACCACGGGTTGCCACACGAACTTGACGCGCTGCGCATCGGACAGCGGCTGGTCGAATTTGCGGCCCAGCGCGACCGACAGCGACGTGTCCGTCCCCGCTTTCGATGCAGCGCAATATTTGGTGTTCAGGTGCAGCATCAGCACGTCGCACCAACTCGGCGGCAGCTGCAACGACTGGCTCACCTCGGTGAACGGATGGTCGATCACGGCATAGATGTCGCCGGCGAGCCGGTTCGAGCTTTCCGACGACTCCAGCACCAGCGGCCGTTTGAACGGGTTGCTGGCGAGCTGTGCAGTGAGTGAATCATGTTTGCGCAGCAGCGACGCCGCATCCTGCGCGTGGGCGGCCCACGACATCACCGCAAGGCACAACAAGACGACCATCCGGCGGAATTGAGCAGGCATGGACTACATCATCGTCTTCTGCGCGCCCGGCGTCTGTAGGACAGGCATGGATCGCGCATCGGCCGCGGGCGTCCTCAGATCGCCTGAGGGTCCACGTCGATCAGCCAGCGGATCACGCCCTTGCCAACCGGCTCCCGGCGCAAGCCGTGCAGCAACGGCTGCCAGTCGGCGAGGAAGCGCTGCAGCGCGACCCTTGATCCGCTTTCGACCAGCATTTGCGCGCGCTCGACATCGGCCACGCGCTGTATCGAGAGCGGCACCGCGGGATAGCGCGCCACATGAGGGGCGTGGGGCAGCACGTCCGCGGCGGCGTTGGCTGCATTGAGGAAATCCTGTGCGACCTCCTGGAGGCGCGCATCGGCCCGTACCAGCGCCTGGAACGCGAAAGGCGGCATGCCGGCGGCACGGCGCTCGTCCAGTTGCTGCTTCGCAAAGGCAGGGTAGTCATGCTGCCTGAGCGCCTGGAAAAGCGGGTGCCGGCCGTGGTGCGTCTGGATCCACATCTCGGCCGTGCTGCCCTGCGCAGCAAGGTAGTTGGCGTCGCGTCCGGCGCGGCCTGCCGATTGCATCAACAGGCTGAACAGGCGCTCGGGCGCACGGAAGTCGCAGGAGAACAGTGCGCCGTCGGGGTTCACCGCCGCCACCAGCGTGACGCGGCGGAAGTCATGGCCCTTGGCAATCATTTGCGTGCCGACCAGCACATCCACTTCCCCGCTGTGCACCTCGGCCAACTTTCGTGCCAGCGCGCCTTGCTTGCGCGTGCTGTCGGCGTCGATGCGCGCGATGCGCACGGCGCTGCCATCGGGCCGTCGCACCGGCGCGAACAACTCGGCCAGATGCTCTTCCAGCCGCTCGGTGCCGCGGCCGACCGGTGCAATGTCGGGATTGCCGCAGGCCGGGCAGGCGCGCGGCACCCGCTCGGTGTAGCCGCAGTGGTGGCAGCGCAGCGTACGGTCGATCTTGTGGAACACGCGATAGGCGCTGCAGTGCGGGCATTCGCTCTTCCAGCCGCAATCGCCGCAGGCGAGGACCGGCGCGTAGCCGCGACGGTTCAGGAACACCATGCTCTGTTCGCCGCGTGCAATGCGTTGGCCGATGGCGTCGAGCAGCGCGGCCGACAGCACGGTTTTCGGCGGCTGCAGGTTCATGTCGACGCCGCGCACCGTGGGCAGCGCGCCGTCGCCGATACGGCCGGGCATCGCCAGCCGCACATAGCGGCCGCCGGTATCGTCGCCCTCGGCGGGGCGGCTGTGGTGCCAGCTTTCAAGCGACGGCGTGGCCGAACCCAGGATGACCTTGGCACCTTCGCGCTGGCCGCGCCACACGGCCAGGTCGCGCGCCGAATAGCGGGCGCCTTCCTGCTGCTTGTAGCTCGGGTCGTGTTCCTCGTCGACGACGATCAGCTTCAGCAAAGGCATCGAGGCGAACACCGCCATGCGCGTGCCGAGCACGATGCGCGCCTGTCCGCTGTGCGCCGCCAGCCAGCTTGCGAGGCGCTGGGGGTGGGTCATGCCGCTGTGCAGGGAGACCACGGCGCCGACGCCGAAGCGGGCCTCGAAGCGATCACGCACACGCGCCTCGAGTTGGGGCGTGAGGTTGATCTCGGGCACCATGACGAGCGCCTGCGCCTTGTCGTCGCGTGCCAGCAGGGCGGCCACTGCCCGCAGATAGACCTCGGTCTTGCCGCTGCCGGTGCTTCCGAAAAGCAGGAACGGACCGGTTTCGGCCTCGAAGCGCGCGAGCGCGGCGGATTGTTCGCCGCTGAGCGCGACCGCCTGGGCAGGGTCCGTCGCCGCTTCGTCCGGTGCAGGTACGGGCGTTGCGCGGCGTTTCAGCCGCCGTGCAAGCTGCTGGCTCGTGAGGTCGCGCAGCTGCGGCGGCAGCGCCGCCAGCGCGACTTCGCCGAGCGAGCGCTGGTAGTAGCGCGCTGCAAAGGCCACCAGGTCGCGCCAGCCGGAGTCCAGCGGCGGCAGAGCGTCGAGCACGCCGGCAACGGTCTTCAATTCGAGCGCGCTGTCATCGGCCGAACGCTCCGCGCAGGCCCAGACCACTCCCAGGACTTCGCGCCGCCCCAACGGTACCCGCACCAAAGCGCCGGGCGCCATCGGCACGGTGCTTGCGTAAGTCAAAAGGTCTCCCAGCGCACTGTGTGCTGGGGTCTGGACTGCAACTTCGAGGCGCCAACAAGGTTGCAAAGTGTTGCAACCATGCAAGCTTGGAGGAGGAGAAACCCCAGGGAGGGAATCTCTGGAGACTGTCGTCATGACGGTATGTCCAGCGCTGGGCGATTCTTAAAGAAGGTTGGAGCAAAACGAGTTAAGTCGTTGATTCTTCTGCGCTTTGCGCCGTGTCCAACGATTGTGTGGATAACTTTGTTGATATCCCCCCTCGACACTCTCCAAACCCACGTAAATCAAGGCTTTCACTGGAATGCCCGCAAAAAAAGCAAAACGCAATGTCTATACAAATCAACAACTTACGCGTGCTATCGCTTTGGTAGCAAGGTACTACACGGAGGCGACATTTCCGGGCCCCGCAAGACATCTTTTGTGCATAAGTCTCTCACCGTCGCCGAAAATGGCTTGACAAACGCAAATGTTCCGCACGAGTCATTTACATTGAGACACAAGAGCTGGTTGCGCTACCGTCTCGACGCACGCGATTGACCCTGAACCGCGGCCACCAGCGCCGCGACGTGGTCGGGCGGCGTGAACTGGCTGATGCCGTGGCCGAGATTGAAGATGTGTGTGGGCCCGGTGGTGGTGCGATCAGTGTGCGGCTTGCCGAAATCCTGCAGGACCTTTCTCACCGCTTCCTCGATTCGGGCTGGCGGCGCGAACAGCACGTTCGGGTCGATATTGCCCTGCAGCGCCTTCGCGCCGGCGCCGCCTTCGCCCACGATCGCGCGTGCGCGAGCCAGGTTCACGGTCCAGTCGAGGCCAAGCACTTCGCAATCGAGTCCGCGCATGGTGTCGAGCCACAGGCCACCGCCCTTGGTGAAGACGATGCGTGGTACCGGCTGGCCATCGGCACCGTCGCGCTTCAGTTGTGCGAGCACCCGGGCCGTGTAGGCGAGGCTGAATTCCTGGAATGCGCCGTCCGCCAGCACGCCGCCCCAACTGTCGAAAACCATCACGGCCTGCGCACCGGCGTCGATCTGCGCGTTGAGGTAGGCCGCCACCGCATCGGCGTTGACCGCGAGCAGCTTGTGCATGAGGTCGGGGCGGCTGTACATCAGTGTCTTGACCAGCCGGTAGTCGCTCGAGCCCGCGCCTTCGACCATGTAGCAGGCCAGCGTCCACGGGCTGCCGGAAAAGCCGATAAGGGGCACGCGGCCATCGAGTGCGCGGCGGATCGATGTGACGGCGTCGAACACGTACCTGAGCTTGTCCAGGTCTGGCGACGCGAGCGCCGCAATGGCGGCTTCGTCACGCACCGGACGTGCAAAGCGCGGGCCTTCGCCGGCTTCGAACGAGAGGCCGAGGCCCATCGCATCGGGCACCGTCAGGATGTCCGAGAAGAGGATCGCGGCGTCCAGCGGAAAGCGCTCCAGCGGCTGCAGCGTGACCTCGGTGGCGTAGTCGACATTGGTCGCCAGCCCCATGAAGCTGCCCGCCTTGGCGCGCGTAGCCAGGTATTCCGGAAGGTAGCGTCCGGCCTGGCGCATGAGCCAGACGGGGGTGTGGTCAGTGGCCTGACGCCAGCAGGCGCGCAGGAAGGTGTCGTTTTGCAGGGGGGCGAAAGGCATGGCCCCATTGTCGCTGCCGGGGCAAGGGTGCGAATTCAGGGCGCTTCGGTTCAGCCGGGACGACGCCGAGCGCGCGACACGAGGAAGCTCAGGTCTTGTACTTCACCGAGCACCCGTACGCCCGCGTCGCCGCAGCCGAAATCGGCTTTCCGCCATAGGCCTCGCCGAGCGCCTGGTTCACGTAGTTGGTCGCGCGCGAGATATCGTCCTGGCGCGACGACGCGATGCTGTCGATGCCGCCCGCATAGACGAGCACGCCGTTGGGGTCGATGATGAACAGGTGCGGCGTCGTGCGCGCGCCGTAGGCTTGGCCGATCACGCCGTCTTCGTCCATCAACACGGCGGTCGGGGCTGCGCCCTGGTTCTTCATCCAGCCATCGAGCGCGGCCGGTTTCAGGTAGTCGCTGGAGGCGCGCTCGGTGGAGTTGACGGCGAGCCAGACGGCGCCCTTGGCCGTCGCCGCCTTTTGCGTGGCCGGCATGTTGCCGCTGCCGTAATGCTTGCGAACGAACGGGCAGCCCGGGTTGGTCCATTCCAGCACCACGAACTTGCCGGCGAAATCCGAAAGCCGATGCTGTTTGCCGGTCGTGTCGACCGCGACGAAATCGGGGGCCAACTGGCCGACGGACGGGGCCGCGTGGGCGCCGGTGCCCATCAGGAACGTGGCGCCGAGCGCCACGGCTGCAGCCATGATGGCGCGGCGGGAAGCGCGGTCGAGGGCGGCGCGGGCTTGCCGGGCGGCGCGTACCGAGCGCGAGGAAATGGAGCTTGGAGGGGATGACATAGTCTGCAGGTCTCCCTATCAAAAATGAACACCGGCCGCAGCTTAGGACGTTTTTCTCATGTGAATGTGACAACCCGTAGCCGGTCGGGGTGATGGGCGAAGGTTGACGCCGCCGCCCAATCGGCTAGAGCGTCGCCAACGCCGCACGGACCTCGTCCTTGCCGAGGATTTCCGTCAGCACCAACGGGGGCTTGCCGGGCGCCTGAAGCACATACACAGGGACGCCATTGCGGCCCAGCGCGGCCAGCGCGGCGGTGATCGCCGGGTCGCGCCGCGTCCAGTCGGCGCGCAGCATCGCCACCTTGCGGGCGTCGAACTCCGCCAGCAAGCCGGCATCGGCAAGCGTGCTCTTGTTGTACTGGCAGGTGACACACCAGGCGGCCGTGAAATCGATGAACACCGGTTGCCCGCCGCCGTTCAATTCGTTGACGCGTTCACTCGACCACTTCTGCCAGCGGGCCGGCTCGCCTGACGCAGACGCGGCGGAAGCCAGCGTTGCCGGTTCGACGGGTTGCAGCACGTTGTGGCCGATCGCGCGTGTCAGCAGGGCGCTGATCGCGATCAAGAGCGTGAGGACGACAGTGCGCGTGCGACCTTTGAGCGTGACGGCCCACACCACGGCGGCGAGGCACACCAGCAGCGCGAGCAAGGCGCCGGCGCCGTCGATGCCGCTCTGCTGGCCGAGCACCCAGACCAGCCAGGCGACGGTCGCGAACATCGGGAAGGCGAGCAGGCGGCGCAGCGTCTGCATCCACGCGCCAGGCCTCGGCAGCAGCGTCGCGACCGCGGGCACGAAGGCGGCCAGCAAGTAAGGCAGCGCAAGGCCGAACCCCAGTGCCGCGAACAGCAGCAACGCTTGCGCGGCCGGCAACGCGATCGCCAGGCCGAGCGATGCGCCCATGAACGGTGCGCTGCAGGGCGATGCGATCACCACGGCGAGCACGCCCGAGAGAAAGTCGTTGGCCACCGGATGCTTCGCTTCGGCGGACCGGATGCGGGACGGCGCCATGGGGCCGAACTCGAACACGCCCGCGAGATTAAGTCCGATCACGGTGAACAGCGCGGCCAGCGCAGCCACCACCGCGGGCGACTGGAGCTGGAAGCCCCAGCCGAGTTGGGATCCGGCCGCGCGCAGGGCGAGCATCACCCCGCCCAGTGCCAGTACCGACACCAGGACGCCGGCTGTGTACGCGAGTCCGGCGGCGCGATGCGCACTGCGGTCGCCGGCCTGGCGGGCGAAGCCCAGCACCTTGATGGCCAGCACCGGGAATACGCAGGGCATGAGGTTCAGCAACAAGCCGCCGAGCAGCGCGCCAGCCAGCGCGATCCAGAAGTTGGCCGAAGCCGGCGCGACCGGCGCCACCGGGGCGGCCGGCGTTGCGGCGACGGCACCGGGCCCATTCGCGGTGTTGGCGTTCAAGGCGGCCTGCAGGGCCGGAGACACCTGGGCGCGCGATGCCTTGGCCGGCCAGGTGCCTGCCACGGGTGCCTCCGCGCGCCACGCGACCGGCTGGCCGGCCTGCCGGTCTGCCTCGGCCAGCGCCACGACCACGGGCATGTCGGCCGGGCTGGCGCTGCGCTGTTCGGCCAGAGGTACCGTCGCGGTCCAGGCGTCGCCTTGCCAGGCTTGCGTCCAATCCTTGCCGGACACGGCGGCGGTATGGATCACGTCCGTCGTCTCGGGGAAGAACTCCAGCGTCTTGCCGTGCGCCGCACGGGGCAGGCCTTCGATCCGGATCCTCAACGTGTTGCCGTCTACTTCAATGGTGCCGGGCTTGTCGAGCGCCACTGGCTCGGCTGCCTGCGCGGCATCGAACTCGGCCTTGTGCAGTGCGGTCGATCCCTGCACCGGCAGCGAGAGCGCGAACTCGCCCTCTTCGGGAATGCATTCCTTGCGGCAGACCAGCCAGGACGCTTTGAGCTTGATGTCGGCGCTGGCCACGCCGGTCAACGATGTCGGCGGCTTGAAATCCGGTGCGACGGCGACCGGCACCGGCAGCACCACGGTGCCTTCATAGCCATAGTTGGCCAGCGTGCCGACTGGAATCTTCTTCGGCACCGGCCAGGCGATGTCGCCTGCGGCCAGGCCGGCCGGCAACGTGAACGCCATCTCGGTCGGCAGCCCGGAATCGCCGGCGTTCTTCCAATAAGTGTGCCATTCGGGCTGGTGCGTGATCAGCAGCCCCACTCGGACCGCGGCGCCGGGCGCTACGCCCTGCGGCGCCAGCGCGACCAGTTCGGCGCGCACATGCGGGGTGGTGACCACGGAACTGACCTTGGGTGCCAGTTGGGCGGCGGCCGGCTGGGCGGCCACGAAAGACGCTGTCAGGAGCGCTGTGAGGGAGAGGCGGGAAAGGATCATGCGATCAATGGGAGCCGGGCGGGGCAGGCAAGTTCCTGTTCAGGCCCAGCCGAGCACCACGCGGCGGCTGTTGGCGCTTTTTTTCTCGATCCTGGTGACGACGACCGCGCCGATCTCGGCGGTGTTCGCAACGTGGGTGCCACCGCAAGGCTGGAAGTCGATCTGCTCGGCGCCGCCGATGCGGATGGTGCGCACCAGGCCGGTGCCGCGCGGCGGCTGCACGCTCATGCTCTTGACCAGCGCCGGGTTGGCGTCGAGCTCTTCATCGGTGATGGCGCCGACCACCAGCGGATGCGCCGCGCCAACCAGTCGGGCGAGACCGGCGGTCAGCGCATCCTTGTCGAGCGGGTCGGTCATGTGGAAGTCGAGGCGCGCATATTCGGGCGTGATCGAGCAGCCGTTCACCGGTTGCGTCACGAGGTGGCACAGCAGGTGCGTTGCCGTGTGGAAGCGCATGAGCTTGTGGCGGCGCGTCCAGTCGATGCGGGCGGTGAGCGCGTCGCCGGGCGTCAGTGCGGCGAGAAGGTCGGCCTGGCTGGGCTCGGGCACGTGGGCGATTTCGTCGGTCGGCTTGCCGTCGGCGTCCTTCGCCTTGCGCGTGTCCGCGATGGCAAGCGTGCGGCCATCGGCCAGGACAAGGGCGCCGCTGTCGCCGGCCTGCCCGCCACCGAGCGGATAGAACACGGTACGGTCCAGCACGATGCCGGATTCATCGATGCGCAGGATGCGCGCTTCGCACTCGCGCAGGTAGGCATCGGTGCGGAACAGGTCGTCGGTCATGCGCTCGATGGTAGCGGCGCTGCCGTATCGGGGTGTGACCACGCCGGAATGCGCCTGCGGCCGACAGCTTCATCGGGCTGGCGCACCCATAGTCGATCGGTCCACTGCTTTCCAGGAGACATTGCATGGTCCGAACCCGCTGCACCTTGCTCATTGCGGCATTGCTGCTGGCCGGCTGCGGCGAAACCGCCAGGCTTCCCTTCGAGGCTGGCGTCGGCTACAAGCCCGAATTGCCGCCGCCGAACAAGACGCTGTTTCCTACCGTCAACGTGGCCGCGGCCACCGGCTGGACCGACACCCAGGGTCCGGTCGCGGCGCAGCCCGGCTTCAAGGTCTCCGCGCTGGCGCGCAACCTCGACCATCCGCGCTGGGTCTACACGTTGCCCAACGGCGACGTACTCGTGGCCGAGAGCAACAAGCCGCCCAAGCCCGAAGGCGTGCGCGACGGCGGCAATGGCATCATGGCCCGCGTCAGGGACCAGGCGCAGGCCGTGCTGATGAAGCGCGCGGGCGCCGAGGTGCCGAGCGCCAATCGCATCACCTTGCTGCGCGATGCCGACGGCGATGGCGTCGCGGAAGTGCGCACGGTGTTCCTGCAGGGCCTGACATCGCCCTTCGGCATCACCCTGGTCGGCCATGAGTTGTTCATCGCCAATGCCGATGCGCTGGTGAAGGTGCCCTATGCCGATGGCCAGACAACCGCGAGCGCCGCACCGGTGAAGGTGACCGACCTGCCGGCCGGGATCAACCATCACTGGACCAAGAATGTCGTGGCCAATGCCGATGGCAGCAAGTTGTACGTGAGCGTCGGCTCCAACAGCAACATCGGCGAAAACGGCCTGCCGGCCGAAGAGGGCCGCGCCGCGATCTGGGAAGTCGACACGAAGACAGGCGAGAAGCGCCTGTTCGCCGGCGGCCTGCGCAACCCGACCGCCATGGCGCTGGAGCCCGAGACCCAAGCGTTGTGGACCGTGGTCAACGAACGCGACGAGATCGGCAGCGACCTGGTGCCCGACTACCTCACCTCAGTGAAGCAGGGCGCCTTCTACGGCTGGCCGTGGAGCTACTGGGGCGGCAACGTCGACGAGCGGGTCCAGCCGCAGCAGCCCGATTTGGTGGCGAAGGCTATCGCGCCGGACTTCGCGTTGGGCACCCACGTCGCGCCGCTCGGCGTGGCGTTCTCCGACAGGCGCATGCCGCCCGAATTCGCCAATGGCGCTTTCGTCGGCGAGCACGGCTCGTGGAATCGCAGGCCGAAGTCGGGCTACAAGGTGGTGTTCGTGCCCTTCATCGGCGGGCGGCCGAGCGGCGCGCCGAAGGATTTCCTGACCGGATTTCTCGACGGGGATGAAAAGGCGCAGGGCCGGCCGGTCGGCGTTGCGCTCGACAAGTCGGGCGCGCTGCTGGTGGCCGACGATGTGGGCAACGCGGTGTGGCGCGTGTCCAAGGGGAAGTAGCAGCCGCGCCCGTCGCGGGGCGCGTGCCGGTCATTTTTTCGGCTGGACGGGGGCCGCGGCGCATTCGGTCGTCATGCCTGCCTGCTTCAGGTAGGCAATCAGGTCGGCCCGGTCGGCCGGGTCGGGCACGCCGTCATAGGTCATTGCCGTGCCGGGGATCACGGCGAGCGGCTTGGCCAGGAAACGGTCGAGTGTCCTGTCGTTCCAGGTGATGCCCGACGCCTTCATGGCTGGCGAGTACGGGAAGCCCGGTACGCTGCCGGCGAGGCGGCCGAACAGTCCGCAGTGGTGTGGCCCGACGCGATCGACGGCCAGCGCGTGGCACGCCACGCAGCGCGCATAGACCTGTTCGCCGTGCACCGAATCGGGTGCGCCTGCGCGCACCGCTGCCGCCAGCGCCAGGAGGGCGCCGGCCGCCACCGCCGCCTTGATCACGACATGAACGCCGCAGGCACCGGTGCCTCGCCGAGGGCTTGCCGCAGCACTGCCCAGTGCATCGCCTCGTCGCCGAGGATGCTGGCCGCGGCTTTCGACAGGTCCCGGTTGGCGAATAGGGGCACTGCGCCGAGATACGCGCTCACCGCGCCCTGTTCGAGCTTGGCCGCGAACCGCAGAACGTCCGCCTGCGACTTCAACTGGTTGGCCGGAAAGTCGTAGTTCGCTTTGGCCGCGACCGGCTTGCCGCCGAGTGCGCGGACTCGCCTTCTCATCCGCGAGTCTTGCCAGCACGCCGGCAACGATGCGGTCGCAGCGCGCGCCGTCGAACGCGAATGCATCGCCGAGTGCCACATCGACGTCACGCGACAGACCTTCGCGCAATAGGCTGCGTGCGCGGAAGAAGCGCGTGCGCACCGTGGGTTCTGCCAGGTTCAGCGCGATCGCGACTTCGCCGAAGCTCATCTCTTCCACCGCGCGCAGCATGAAGACGGTGCGGTACGCATCGGGCAGGCGGTCGATGCGCGTCTCGATCAGGCGGCGCATCTCCTCGCGCATGGCGAGTTGTTCGGGGCGCTCGTCGATGTTGTCTTCCATCCACGGCTCCTCGTCTTGCCCGCCGGTTTCGAAGGTCGCATCCAGCGGGATCACCTGTGCGGCGCTGCGGCGCAGGCGGCTCAGCGCCTCGTTGATCACTATGCGCACCAGCCAGGTGGAAAGGCGCGCGTCTTCACGGAAACTTGCGAGTGCCCGCCAGGCTTTGAGGTACGCGTCCTGCAATGCATCTTCCGTGTCGGCATCGCTCTTGAGGATGCTGCGTGCGGTGCGAAACAGCAGCTGGTTGTGGCGCCGCATGATCGCTTCGAAGGCATGGCCGTCGCCCTGGGCGGCGCGTTGCGCGAGGTCGGCGTCGGTGGCCTGGTCTGCCGGGAGCTGCGGCGCTGTGCGTTGTTCGTGGTGCATGTTGGTGTTCTTTCACACGTTGGACGTTGGCGCATTGCAGGGCGTTTCAACTTTCGTCGACAGGACGAAAAGCGGGAGCGCTTGCGCGGCATGCCGAGGCGGGCCAAAGGGTAGGGCGACTCGGTCCGACAAGATGGCAGGCGAGGCCATTTGTGCGCGAAACTTGCGTGTTCCGCGAACCATGCCCATGTCCAAGTACGCCCCTTCCGCCACTCCCTGCATCCGTGTCTCACCCAGCGGGGTGCATGGCCTCGGTGCTTTCGCGACCCGGTCCTTGCCGGCCTTTGCGCTGCTCGGTCTCTACGAGGGTCGGCGCTACACGCCCGCGCAAGTGGCGGCGAAGCAATGGAACGACCAACTTACCTACCTGTTCACTCTCTCCAACGAGGAGACCATCGACGGTGCCAAGGGCGGCAACGCCACGCGGCACCTGAACCACTCGTGTGAACCGAACTGCGAGGCGGTGGAGGAATACGACGACGCGGGCAAGCTGGTCCTCAAGTTCCAGACGTTGCGAGCGGTCGAGGCGGGCGATGAGTTGTTCATCGACTATTGCCTGACCGCCGACGATGGCTCGGGCCCGGAAGACTATCCATGCCGATGCGGCGCAACAAATTGCCGCGGCACGATGCTGGCGCCTGTCGAGGCACCGGAAGAAGCCGATCAGGAGCCTTCGGCCTCCGGCGCGTGACACGCCACGCAGAACTTGTTGCCGTCCGGATCGCGGAAGTACGCACCGTAATAGTTCGCGTGATAGCGCGGACGCAGGCCGGGCGGCCCCTCGCAGGTGCCTCCGTGGTCAAGCGCTGCCCTGTGCGCGGCGCGCACGGTGAGGCGGTCCGGTGCCGCAAAGGCCACCATCTGCCCGTTGCCCGGGTCGTGCGGCCGGCCGTCGTAGGGCTTGCAGATCACGAAGAAGGGGCGCGCGTTGCCGGCGCTGTGCCAGCCGGCCCAGGGCTTGTCGCGCTCGCAGAAGCGCAACGCCACGCCGAGGCTGTCCATGACGGCGCTGTGGAAGGCCAGCGCGCGATCGAAATCGCCCACGCTGACGAAGACGTGCGAGAACACCTTCGGGATCCTCAGATCATGGGCGTCATTGCGCCATCCATCGCGAGGATCGCGCCCGTGATGTAGCTGGCTCTCGGCGAAGCAAGGAACACGACCGCGTTCGCGATTTCCTCGGGCGTGGCGATGCGGCCCAGCGGGAGCTGCGCGGTGGCGCGCTTCAGTGCCTCGTCGGTGCCGATACCCTGCAGCCTGGCATCGGCCCGCAGGCCTTCCTGCAGCCGCGCGGTCAGCGTGAGCCCGGGGTTCACGGCATTCACCCGCACGCCCTTGGCCGCATAGGCCGCGGCCATGCCTGCGCTCACCAGCATCAATGCTGCATTCGCCGCGCCACCGGCCATGTGAATCGGGCTCGCGACCTTGCCGCCCGCGCCGATCACGTTGACGATCGCGCCGCCGCCGCGCTGGCCCATGCGCTTGATGGCGGGGTCGAGCATGTGGATGTAGGTGAAGTACTTGGCGTCCATGGCGTCGTGCCAGGCGGCAGCGTCCAGGTCATCCGGCGCGGTGCGTTTGGCGGCGCCGGCCGAGTTGACCAGCACGTCGACCGGGCCGAAGTTCAACTCGGCCGCATCGAGTGCCGCAACGGCGCTCGCCGCCTGTCGCAGGTCGGCCGCATGCAATGCGACGTGGCCGCCGGCGTCGGTGAATTGCCCGACCAGTTCGCGCTCGCCGCGCTGCAGGTTGGCCAGTTCGCGCGACACCAGGCTTACGCGCGCGCCTTCGCGCAGGAAGCCCAGCGCACAGGCCAGCCCGATGCCCTTGCTGCCGCCGGTGACGAGAACGTGTCGGTCGGTGAGTTGGAGGTCCATAAGCGTATTCAATCACCGCTCCGAGTTCGCCGCACGAAAGATTCACCGGGCGCCCGCGCCCGAAGCGCTGGGTAAGATCGTTGCATGAAGGACGCCACCGCACCCCACCGTTTCTGGGCCGAGTTGACGACACGCGACTTCGCGTCGCTCGATCCCACTCGCACGGTGGCGGTGTTGCCGCTCGGGGCGACGGAGCAGCACGGGCCGCATCTGCCCCTGGGTGTCGATACCTGCCTGGTCGACGGCATCGTCGATGCCGCGCTGCCCTTCCTGCCGGCCGATCTCCCCGTCCTGTTCCTGCCGACGCAGGCGATCGGGCTGAGCCCGGAGCACGCGCGCTTCGCCGGCACGCTCACGCTGTCCGCCGAGACGCTGATTCGCCTGTGGAAGGACATCGGCGCGGGCGTCGCACGCGCCGGAATCCGAAAGCTGGTGCTGTTCAATGCCCACGGCGGGCATGTCGGCGCGATGGACATCGTGGCGCGCGAACTGCGTGAGGCACACGACCTCATCGTCTACAGCGTGAGCTGGTTCAACTTGCCGCTGGGCGAAGCCAACGACCAGTTCAGCGCGCAGGAGCATCGCTTCGGCGTGCACGCGGGCGAGATCGAAACCTCGATGATGCTGGCGCTGCGGGCCCCGCTGGTGCGCTCCGACGCCATGCAAGACTTCAAGTCCACGTCGCAGCAGCGCGCCGCCGAGTACGCCATCCTCGGCAACGGCAGGAGCGCCAAGCTCGGCTGGGCGATGCAGGACTACAACCCGCAGGGCGCAGCCGGCAATGCGGCCGCAGCCACTGCGGACAAGGGGCGCAAGGTGGTCGAAGCGGCGGCGCAGCAATTGGCATTGCTGCTTGCCGAAGTGGCCGCGTTGCCGCTGTCTGCATTGGCCGACGGACCGGCTGCGGGTTAGCCAGGGTTGGCGGCGCCTGCCACTGCCTGGCATCGCTTGCCACCCTCGTCGTTCCCGATATCGGCCTGCTCGGCGCGCCGCCCATCACGACCGGCGACAATCGGGGCCGCATGACGACCGATACCGCCCCCGCACCCCAAGCGCCCCGCGCGCCCAAGAAACGCAAGCCGCGCCCGCAAGACCGCGCGCAGAACGCGCAAGGCCCCAAATCGCAGCCGCAAGGAAAGCAGCCGCAGCCGCAGCCGCAAGGAAAGCAGCCGCAGCCGCAAGGCAGACAAGCGCCGGCGCCTCAAGGCCAGCAGCGCACAGCGCGCAAGCCGCATCCCACCCTCGAGATCCTGTTCGGGCTGTACCCGGACTTCTTCGGCGCGCGCTTCCTGCCGCTACAGCGCGGCGTCTTCCAGGCACTGCTCGAAAAGCACCCGGATGTGCTGAAGAAGGACGAGCTCAAGGTGGCGCTCGCACTGCACACCCGTTCGACGAAGTACCTCGAACGCGTTGCGGCCGGCGACAAGCGCCATGGCCTCGACGGCCAGCCGGTGGAAGACGTGGCGCCCGAGCACGTGCACCACGCCATCCTCGAGGTGTTCAAGCGCCGCCAGGCACGCACCGGCGACGACCTGCGCCCGCAAACCCGCAAGCGGATCGTCGAGGCTTTCGAGAAGTCGGGCCTTTCGCGCGAGGACTACCTGGCCCTGGTGCGGAGCCAGGATCCGGCCGTCAATGAACTCACCGACGAGGCCTTTGCCGAACTTTCCGCGCAGACCGCCAGACGCGAGGCATTGCAGCGCGCCTTTGCCGCGAGCGGCAAGACAGTTGCGGAATTTGCCGAAATGTACGGACTCGACCCGCGCGAAGTCGGCCGCATGCTGCCGAAGTCGTAGGTTTCAAGTTCCGCCGGCCGCGTGTGCGATGCGGGAGGGCCGCTTGTTGCAACCGGGCCCGTCTGAGCGACCGGGTCCGCAAGTCAGCTGCGATCGCTATCATGGTCCGCCCGGCCCTGCCGGTGATCGCACCTGTCGCATCTATCCTCAACCGAAGGGAATACCATGCTGAGCTTGATCTGGACCATTCTGATTGGTTTCGTTGCAGGCCTGATCGCACGAGCGCTCAAGCCCGGCGATGACTCCGGTGGTTTCATCTTCACCACCATCATCGGTATCGCCGGTGCGCTGATCGCTACCTACATTGGCCAGGCCATGGGCTGGTACACGGCGGGGCAAGGGGCGGGTTTCATTGCCTCAGTCGTTGGCGCCATCGTGCTGCTGTTCGTCTGGGGCCTCATCAAGCGCAAGAGCTAGGAGGCGAACATGGGACTTCTGGACATCCTTCAGCAAGTGGTCGCTGGCGCAGGTGGCGGCGGCAACCCCGAAGCGCATTTCGACCAGGTCACGCAGCACGCAACGCCAGACCAACTCGGCGCCGGCCTCGCGGCGGCGATGCGTTCCGACCAGACGCCGCCGTTCGGCAACATGGTCGGCCAGATCTTCGGCAACTCGTCGCCGACGCAGCAGGCCGGCGTGCTGAATCAGATTCTTGCCACGCTCGGCCCGGCCGCGGCGTCGGCGATTGCCGGCGGCGCGCTCGGACGCATGCTGGCGCCGGGACAGACCCAGCTCACGCCTGACCAGGCTTCGCAACTTTCGCCTGCGCAGGTCACTGAAATCGCGGCCCATGCCGAGCAGGCGCGGCCGGGGGTGGTCGACCAGGTGAGCCAGTTCTACGCCCAGCATTCGGGCCTCATCAAGCTGCTTGGCAGCGCGGCGTTGATGGTCACGCTGGCGAAGATGAAAGAACACGCCACCGACAAGGGCTGAGCGCCGCGGCGCAGCTTGACTTGTGGGCCGGCCCCGCTACCACGTCTATGCCGTCGAGCTGGACGACCAAGTCTGGAACAGTGCGCGCTTCCGGCGCGCCAACCCGGATTACCAGCTCGGCAAGCCCTTTGTCTATGTCGGCATGACGGGGCTCGACCCCGATATCCGCTTCGACAAGCACAAGGCCGGCATCCAGGCGAACGTATTTGTGCGCGACCACGGACTTCGCCTGCTGCCTGCGCTGTATGAACGCTACAACCCGATGAAGCGCGACGATGCAGCACTGATGGAAGTGGAGCTCGGCATCCGGCTTCGATCCCTGGGCTACGGCGTGTGGCAGGCTTGAAGCGGGCTTCCAGTCCGTGCGCACGGCCGAGCTTCCTGCCGTCCTGATTTTTCCTCCGTCACGACACTCGCCCGCCACTGCCTGATTCCGGCCCTTCGACGTACGCGCTGCATTCGAAGACGTCCGGGCGTTCCCGACTTCAATTTGAACCCCCGGCCGATTCGCTGATCCGCTGATCCGCCTGATCCGCCTGATCCGTGATCCGCGATCCGCGATCCGCGACCCGTGACCCGTGACCCGCGACCCGCGACCCGCGACCCGCGACCCGCGACCCGCGACCCGCGACCCGCGATCCGCGATCCGGACGCCCGAAGCGTGCTGAACTGCACGGTTGCCACAATTGATTTTTTCCGGCACTCCTCGTTGCTTACTGGCCGAAAGGCCTATGATGACTTTTGTAAATATTTGTTGCAAAGGTCGCAAAATGTCGTTCCAAGCTTCCCGCAGACGATTCAACCAGGCCGTGGGCGCCTGGGCGCTGCTGGGGCTGGCGGGCCCGTTGCAAGCGCAAATCGCCGTGAAGCGCGGCGCGCCCGCCGGCAAACTGGTCGTCGGGCAATCCATCCCGATGACGGGCGCCGCCAGCGAAATCGGTATGGCCTTTGCCGGGGGCGCCAAGCTCTTCGTGAGCGGCTACAACGACCGCGTGGGCCCCGGCGGCGTCACGCTCGAACTACGGCAGTTGGACGATGGCTACAGCGCAGACAAGGCCCGAGCCAACGCCAACCGGTTGCTTGCCGAGGGAGCGGAAGTGCTCTTCGGCTTTGTCGGCACCGCCAGCGCGGAGGCAGGCGCGTCGGTCGCCCAGCAGCAGGGCGCCCCTTTCTTCGCACCGTTTGCGGCCGCTGATGCCCTGCGCGACAAGGCGCACGCCAATGTCTTCCACGTCCGACCGAGCTTGGCCGACGAGGCTTACGCGATGCTGCGGCAGTGCGACACGCTGGGGCAGAAACGCATCGCCGTGGTGGTCGACGACGACGCCATGGGCCGTGCCGCGCTGCAAGCGGTGCAGGACGCGGCGACCGAACTCAAGCTGCCGCCGCCGGTCGCCGTGGCCAGGGTCGCACCGGGCGGCGACCAGGTTTCGGAGGCTGTTGCCACCGTGATGAAGGCACATCCGCAAGCAGTCGTGCAGGCATCGTTGTCCCAGACCACCGCCGCCTTCGTGCGCGAGATGCGCAAGGCCGGCTACGGCAGCGCGCTGCTGACCTTCTCGGTCGTCGGCATCGACCCGCTCTACACCGAACTCGGCAAGGAAATTCGCGGCGTGATCATTTCGCAAGTGGTGCCGTCGCCGCGGGGCAACAGCCGCACGCCGGTGGTCAAGGAATATCTCGCCGCGCTGGCCGATTCCGACCAAACCGCATCGTACGAAGGCCTCGAAGGATTCATTGCCGCCAAGTCGCTGGCCGAGGCCGTGCACCGCGCCGGCCCCGCGCCCGCGCGAGCCAGCCTGCTGAAGGCCATGGCGGGCATGAACGACTACGACGTGGGCGGGTTTCGCGTCAATCTGAGACCGCCGCTGCGCGACGCGACCCGTGCGGTCGATCTCGTCTACATCACGGCCGAAGGCCGCGTCTTGCGTTGAAAACACACTCTCGATGAGGGCTCAGGTCATGAAGCTGTATTCCGCCTCTCTGGTGGCCGTGATGGCCGCGCTCGCCGCCGCTCCCGCGATGGCCCTGGTGCATCGCTGCACCGATGCCGATGGCAAGGTGTCCTTTTCGGACACCGTCTGCAATGGCGCGCGGGCCGAGAAATCGTTTGGTGCGGTCCCTTCCGCGCGCGGCTGGAAGGAAGAAAGCTACCGGCCGGCCGCCTCGGGCACCCGGCAGGAGGTGACCCCGGTCTCGACACAGGCGAGCCCGCCCGCGGCCCGCGTCCGGGCCATCAAGACCGCTCCGCAGTAGGTCTCAACACTCCACGACGTTCACCGCGAGGCCACCGAGCGAGGTCTCCTTGTAGGTGGACTTCATGTCCTCGCCGGTCTGCTTCATGGTCTGGATCACCGCGTCCAGCGACACGTAGTGGCTGCCGTCGCCGCGCAGCGCCATCCGCGCCGCGTTGATGGCCTTGACTGCGCCCATCGCGTTGCGTTCGACGCAGGGGATCTGCACCATTCCACCCACCGGATCGCAGGTCAGGCCGAGGTTGTGCTCCATGCCGATCTCGGCCGCGTTCTCGACCTGCGCGGGCGTGCCGCCAAGCACCGCGGCCAGTGCGCCGGCCGCCATCGAACAGGCCACGCCGACTTCGCCCTGACAGCCGACCTCGGCACCCGAGATGGACGCGTTGGCCTTGTAGAGCATGCCGATCGCGGCAGCGGTGAGCAGGAAGTCGACGATGCCGTCGTCGCTGGCCGTGGGCACGAAGCGCGTGTAGTAATGCATCACCGCCGGGACCACGCCGGCCGCGCCATTGGTCGGCGCCGTGACCACCCGGCCGCCGGCCGCGTTCTCCTCGTTCACCGCCATTGCATATGCGTTGACCCAATCCATCGCGGCCAGCGGATCGGCAGCGCCCTGTTGCGCGGTGAGTTCGCGCTGCAGGTCCGGTGCGCGGCGACGCATGCGCAGCGGACCGGGCAGCGGCGATGCCGCAATCGGGTTGTCGATGCCGAAACCACGTTGCACGCATTGCTGCATCACGGTCCAGATCCGCAGCAGCCCGGCGCGCACATCGGCCTCGGGGCGCCAGGCGCATTCGTTGGCCATCATGAGTTTCGCGATCGAGAGCTCGCTGGCACCGGCCTGCGCCATGAGTTCGCTGCCGGTGCCGAAGGGCCAGGGCCAGTGGAGCGCGACTTCGGGCACGGCATCCGGATGCGCGCCGCCCTCCACCACGAAGCCGCCGCCAACGGAGAAATAGCAGCGCTGCGCCAGGGTAGAGCCGTCCGCCGCAGACGCCGTGAAGCGCATCGCATTCGGATGCTCGGGCATTGTTTCGTTGCCGAGGAACGGGATATCGCGCACGCGGTCGAATGCGATCGCGTGACGGCCCAGCAGCAAGAGCTGGCCGGACCGGCGCAATGCCAGCAGGCGAGGCTGCACGCTGGCCGGGTCGACGCTGTCGGGCGTGTCGCCGAACAGGCCGAGGATCACGCCCTGGTCTGTCGCGTGGCCTGCGCCGGTGGCGCCGAGCGAGCCGAACAACTCGCAGCGCACGTGCGCCGTGCCGGCCAGCAACCCGTCGCGCTCCAGGCCGCTCGCGAACTGCTGCGCGGCCCGCATCGGGCCGACGGTATGAGAGCTCGACGGGCCGATCCCGATCTTGAAGATGTCGAAGGCGGAGAGCATCGGCCGATCATGCGCCGATTCATGCCGTTCACCTCAGGAGTATGTGATCCAGTTTTCGTACGCGGGGCCGTCGAGGTGCGGCAGCGTGTTGTAGGTCACGAGCATATGGCGTTTGGGCGTGAACGCGAACTCGGTGATCGAGGTGTTGCGGATGCGCAGGTTGAGCTCGATCGTGGTCTCGGCGCTGGTTCCCAGCACGTGGCCGACGGCCGTCGAGATCGGCCCGCCGCTTGACACCACCAGCACCTTCGCGCCGTGGTGCTTGTCGCGTACATGGTCCAGCGCGGTGGTCACGCCGGCGAGGAAGTCGACGTAGTTCGGCATGCCGAGCGGCTCGGTTCGGCCTTGCATCCATGCGCTCAGGCCATCACGCAGCAGGCGGAAGTGCTTGCGGTACAACTCGGGCGTATCGGCCTTCGGCAACGCTTCGGGGTGGACGGTCGCGACGATGGCCTCGCTGTCGTACTCGTTCAGGCCGGGCCAGGGCAGCACGTCCTGGTCAGTCAGGCCCAGCCCCTTGGCAATGCCCTCCCAGGTTTGCCGATGGCGCTTCAGCGTCCCCGTGATGACGGCGTCGAATTGGAGGCCGCGTTCGCGCCAGTATTCGCCGAGCCGCACCGACTGCCTGTGCCCCAACTCACTGAGGTTGTCGTAGTCGGCAGCGCCGAAAGAAGCTTGTCCATGGCGCACGAGGTAAAGGGTTCCCATGGGTACGATTCTGGCAAAGGCCAGCCCGGGCGCTTGTCCCGGCTGCGACGGGTCGCCGGGGCGGCTTTGGCTTCCGATGAAAAAGGCGCCTGCGGGAGGGGCCGCGAAGTCCGGCAGATTCTTGGCCGGGAGGTTCCAGGGAGGTCGACGAAACCGGCTCCGTCAGGCGGCGCGAGTGAAGTTATCTGCGCTGCGTGGTTGCGACGCGCAACGCCAGCGCGGCCAGCACGCTGCCCATCACATAGCGCTGCGCGCGCAGCCAGCCGGAGCTTTGCGACAGCACCGCGGTAATGGCCGCGGCGAAGACGATCATCAGGCTGTTGACCAGGCCGCTGCCGAGGATTTGCACCGCGCCGAGCTGTGCGCTCTGCCAGAGTACCGGGCCGCGCTCCGGATGAATGAACTGCGGAAAGAATGACAGATAGAACATCGCCACTTTCGGATTCAGCAGGTTGGTAACGAAGCCCATGCGAAACAGCTTGCCCGGAGCATCGGCTGGCAGGGAACGCGGCTCGAACGGCGCCGAGCCCCGGGCTTGACGGCCTGCCAGGCCAGCCAGAGCAGGTAGGCAGCACCGGCGTATCGAATCGCATCGAAAGCCAGCGGCACCGCCAGCAACACCGCCGTGAGTCCGAGCGCTGCGGCCACCAGGTGCACCAGAAACGCCAGCAGCACGCCGCCCAGCGAAATCAGCCCTGCACGCCGCCCCTGCACCAGCGTGCGCGAGACGCAATAGATCATGTTCGGCCCCGGCGTGAGTGCGAGCAGCAGCGAGGCCAGTGCGAACCAGGCGAGTTCGTGGAGGGCGAGCATGTCAGTGTCCTTTCGATTCGAGCGTGACGACGCCGCGCGGCGTGTTCAAAGTGGCGATGAGGTTGGGCGGGCCCTGCTTCAGGTCCATCGCGTCGAAGCCGATGGCATCGAGTGCGCTGCGCAGGCTGTCGACGCGTGGGTGGACGGCGGCGAGCCCGATGAGTTCAAGGCCCGACGCCGGCATCGTGTCGACCGGATGCACCGATCCCCATTGAATCAGCGTCGGCAACGCGCCATAGAACAGGCGCTGGCCATCGTCTCGCACGCTGATGCGCCAATCGAGCCTGCCGGCGGCCGTCTCGCGGGAGGCTTCGATCAAGTGTCCGCGATCGATGTGCGGGGCCATGCGCTCCAGCGCGTGCACCGCCGAGGCGGCATTCGACACCCGCGCGACGAGGTGAACCAGCTGCGGGCCGCTTCGCGCCAGCGCAAGCTGCAGCATGGCGTCGTCGAGATCGAACCAGCGCCTCAGCTTGCCCGCGCGCGTCGGGCGCCGGTCCGGATCGATCGCGATGATCTCGAGGTAGGCCAACGGAAATCCCAACGACGCAACGTTGAGCAGCAGGTTGTGCGTGCCCATCAGCGGATGCTTGCCGCCCGCGCCCGGCAGGACGCCCAGCGTTGCCTCGCACCACTGCCTGCCCTCGTCGAGGGTGCGCGCGGCGATGACGAGGTGGTCGAGCAGCGCGTTCATGAATCGACTAGAGCGAAACGGAACCTTCGATGCACACCACCGAATCGCCACCGATCCAGATCCGGCCTTCGGCATCGCGCGCCACGCTCAATCGCCCGTCGCGGCCGAGGCACTGGCCCTGGCCGACGCGGTAACGCTCGGGCATTCGCCCCTCGGCGATAAGCCACTGGGCCAGGCCCGCGTTGAAGCTGCCGGTGACCGGGTCTTCCTCGATGCCGGCAGGCGCCGCGAATGCGCGGACCTCGAGGTCGACCGTGCCTTGCGCGCTGCCGCCGAAGGCCCTGGCTTCGCGGTTCGATCGCGCAATCAGCGATGACGAAGCTGGCGGCTGCGAAATGGCCGCGACGCCCACCTTCGCGCCCAGTTCCTTCAGCGCGCGATGGTCCGGCGTGAGCGCCAGGACGGTGTCGACATCGTCCAGCAGCAGGCCGAGCCAGTTCGGCCCGTTGTCCAGTTGTTGCGCGGCCAGGATCTGCGGCGCCTTCAGGCCCATCGCTTGCGCGACCTTGGCCAGCATCGACGGACTCGGCGCGCTGCGTTTCAACGGCGGCGCGGCAAAGGCCAGGCGCTCGCCGTCGCGGCGGATCGTTACCAGTCCCGACGCGCACTCCTGAATGATGAATTCCGGCGATTTCGGCTGGCCGCCGGCCTTGAGCCAGGCGTGGCAGGTGCCGAGCGTCGGATGGCCGGCAAACGGCAGCTCGCCGCCGGGCGTGAAGATGCGGATGCGGTAGTCGGCCGTGGGCTCGGTCGGTGGCAGCAGGAAGGTGGTCTCCGACAGGTTGGTCCATTGCGCAAAGCGCTGGAGTTCCGAATCGTCGAGCTCGCTGCCGTCGAGCACCACGGCCACCGGGTTGCCGCGGTACGGCACGGCCGTGAAGACGTCGACTTGCTGGAAGGGGCGGGTTTTCATGCGGGCCTCACTCCAGTGCCAGGTCGAGCACGCCGCGCGCGCCGGAGCGCGCCTTCAATTCCCCGAACCAGCGCTCGACGTTCGGCCAGGCCGGCCGTGTGTATTCGCTCGGGGGCAGGCCGAACCAGCGGTGCGCTTCGCAGCCCAGCGGAATGTCGGCCATGGTGAATCTCTCGCCGAGCATGAAGCGCCGCGAGGCCAGGTGCGCATCGATGATCGCGAACAGCCGCTCGGTGGCGTGGACCGATGGCGCGATCACGTCCAGGTTGCGGTCGGCCGGCGCCGTGCGCACCCATTGCACGAAGGCCGGCGCGCTGGCGCGGTTGACCGTGGTCTGCTGCCAGTCCATCCAGCGCTCGGCATCGAAGCGTTCGGGGAGCGGCTCCGGGTACAGATTGCCGGGCGAATACTTGGCGCACAGGTAACGCACGATCACGTTCGACTCCCACAGCTTCACGTGCAGGGCGTCGTCGCCATCGCCGTCGTCGATGGCCGGCACCAGCGCATTCGGATTGAGCGTGCGGTACTCGGGCGTCTGCACCACGCCGTACTTGCCGCCGGCTTCGGTGCGCTGGAAGTCCAGCCCCAGCTCCTGCGCGCACCAGACCACCTTGCGCACGTTGATCGAAGTGATGCGGCCCCAGATGTTGAGCATGCTGTCGTTTCTTTCGGGTTCGAACGCCGCGGCGCGTCAGGTGGGGGCGAGCGCGGGTTCGCCGCGCTGCTCGGCAAGCACTTCGCGCACCGTTGCGGCCAGCGCGGCAATGGCCGTGTCGATCTCGTCGACATTCGCCGTCACGAACGACAGCCGCATGGTGCGCGAGTCGCCCGGGCCGGCGTAGAACGGCGCACCCGGCACGAAGGCCACGTTACGCTCGACCGCGCGCGGCAGCAACTTCACCGTGTCGATGCCCTCTGGCATGCGCGCCCACAGGAACATGCCGCCCACAGGCACCTTGAATTGCACGTCCAGCCCCTTCATCTCGCGACGCAATGCAGCGACCATTGCGTCGCGCTGGCGCTTGTAGAGCGCGCGGATCGTCGGCACGTGGAGGGCAAGGAAGTTGTCCTTCATCACTGCCGACACCATGCGCTGCGTGAAGATCGGCGTGTGAAGGTCGACCGCCTGCTTGGCCTGCAGCAGCTTGGGATAGACCGCCTTCGGCGCGACCATGAAGCCGAGCCGCAAGCCCGGCGCCAGCACCTTCGAGAACGAGCCGAGGTAGATCACGCCGTCGGGATTGCGCGCGGCCAGCGGCAGCGGCGGGGCTTCGTCGAACCAGAGTTCGCCGTAGGGGTTGTCTTCGACGATCGGCAGGCCAGCTTTCGCGGCCGCTTCGGCCACGGCCTGGCGGCGCGCCTCGGTCATGGTGCGGCCGGTCGGGTTCTGGAAGTTGGGCAACAGGTAGACGAAGCGCGCGGCGTCCCCCGCCGTGCCGCGTGCCTTGGCCACGAGGTCGTCCACGATCACGCCCTCGTCATCGCTCGCCACGCTCTCCGGCACCGGTTCCATCGGCGCAAAGGCCTGCAGCGCGCCGAGATAGGTCGGCGTCTCGACCAGCACGCGGCTGCCCGGGTCGAGGAGTACCTTGGCCACCAGGTCCAGTCCCTGCTGCGAGCCGGTGGTGATCAACACCTGCGCCGGATCGACATTCCACGGAAGCATGTCCGCCACCGCCTGGCGCAGCGGGCCGTAGCCTTCGCTGGCGGCGTATTGCAGCGCGGCCTGGCCATCGTTGTGCAGCACGTCGGCGCAGGCATCGGCGAAGGCCTGGATCGGGAAGGTCTTGGGCGAGGGCAGGCCGCCGGCCAGGCTGATGATGCCGGGGCGCTCGGTGACCTTGAGGATCTCGCGCAGCACGGAGGGGTTCATCTTCTCGGCGCGGGTGGCCAGTTTCCAGGTGGTGGTCATGTCGTTCTCTCCGTTCGGTGTAGATAGGCAGGAATCAGTGTGTGAGCAAAGGATAGAGCGATGCGACCAGCGCCAGCGCCGCGGCGCCGTTGAACAGTCGCAGGTAAAGCGGATCGCGCAGCAAGTTGCGCATGCGGCTGCCAAACGCGGCCCAGGCGCCGACGCAAGGTACGTTGATCACGGTGAACAGCGCGGCGATCAACGCAACCTGCGCACCCGATCGCTCGGCTGGCAGGAAGTTGCTGATCGCGCTTACCGCCATCACCCAAGCCTTCGGATTTACCCATTGGAACGCAGCCGCGGAAAAAAATCTCATCGGTTGAACCACTTCGTCAGTTCGGTCTGCCATCGGCCCCGAGCGCGCCAGCTTCCACGCCAGCCACAGCAGGTAGGCCGCGCCGGCCCAGCGCATGGCTTCGAACAAGGAGGGATAGCGCTCGAACACCGCGTGGAGCCCGAATCCGGTGGCGGCCACCATCACGCCGAAGCCGAGGCTGATGCCCAGCAAGTGCGGCACCGACCGGCGCAGCCCGAAATTGACGCCCGACGCCAGGATCATCGTGTTGTTCGGTCCCGGCGTGATCGACGTGACGCAGGCGAAGAGGGTGAAGGCAAGGAGCAGTTCGACGGTCATCGGGCTATCTCCGTTCTGCGCATTGCGGCGCGAGCGCCTTCGGCTGGTCGGGCGGTGTTCATTGGACAACCTTCGTGCTTCGCACCGCGGTGCGCGCTTGCTTGGGGGCGGACCGCTCCGGCGCTCACAAGGACGCTCCAGCCGTGGCGGGACGTGCAATCGCACGGGGTTGGGATAGCTTCTTGCCGATGACCACCGTTCCCACCACGGCCGCTGCAAAGGCCAGCGTCACGAGATCGAGCGGTTCGCCCAGCAGGGGAACCGCGGCAAGGATCGAGAGAAAGGGCTGCAGCAATTGCGTCTGGCTCACCCGCAGCGCGCCGCCGAGCGCCAGCCCCCGATACCAGGCAAAGAATCCCACCCACATCGAGAACACGCCGACATAGACGAAGCCCGCCCAGGACGATGTCGCCACCGGTTGTTGCGGCCATAGCGCCAGCGTCGCGGGCAAGCTGACCGGCAGCGCCATCACGCAGACCCAGCAGATCACGCGCTCCGCCCCCAGCGACGGCGTGACCTGTGCCCCATAGACATAACCCAGGGACGCCGCGATGACCGCGCCGACCAGCAGCAAGTCTGCCCATTCGAACCCGAAACCATTGCCATGCTGGCTCGCGCGCAGCATTGAAAACGCCACCACGAGCAAGCTTCCCATGATTGCGCACACCCAGAACCCAAAGCGCGCACGCTGATGCAGCACCCACGCGGCGATGGCTGCGGTCGCCAGCGGCAACAGCGCCGTGATCACGGCCGCGTGACTCGCGGTGACCACGCGCAGTGCGTAGCCGAGCAGCAGCGGAAAGCCGAGGCAATTGCCGAGCGTCGCCATCCCCAGCGGCTTCCATTGATGGCGTTGCGGCACTGGCGACCGGGTCGCCAGCAGGAAGACCAGCGACAAGACCCCCGCCAACGCCGCGCGGCCGACGGTCACGAACAGGGGAGAGAGTTGCGGCGCGGCAGCGGTGCCCGTGGCCAACCGCGTCATCGGCAGCGTCACCGCGAAGAACGACACGCCCAGCACGCCGAGCCACATCCCCAGGGTTTCGTCCTTGATTTTCATGTTTCGAACATCCAGAAAGCCGTCAACACCAGCACCGCCGCCATCGCGCGGTTGAACCACAGCAGGCGGGTGCCATGTGCCAGCCACTGCCGCAGCAGCGCGCCGACCAGGGCATAGGCGAAATTGCTGGCGAAGGCATACATCAGCATGACCGGCGCCACGATCGCAAAACGATGCAGCGCATCGGGCCGCCCGGCAATCCATCCGGCCACCAGCGTGAGCGCCAGCAGCCAGGCCTTGATGTTCAGGAATTGCAGCATCACGCCTTGGCCGAAGCCGACGTCGAGCAGCGCGCCTTCGGCTTTGCGCAGCGTGCCGCTGTTGCTCATCTTGAAGGCCAGCCACAGCAAGTAGGCAATGCCCAGTCCCTTGATGGCGAGTCGGAGCATTGGAGCGGCCGTGACCATCGCACCGATGCCGGCAGCGCACAGCGCAAGCAACAGCGTCCAGCCGACTGGCACTGCCACGATGAAGCGCATCGCGCGCGCTAGTCCGCCATTGGCCGCGAGGGCGGTGGAGAGGGTGGTGTTCGGCCCAGGCGAAAAACTCATCGCCGTGGCCAACACCAGCAGCGCTGTGAATTCTTGCCAGTTCATGGCACAGACTCTAAACTGTTGACCATTACAGTACCGATACAGATGGTCGGACATGAGTCGGGTCTGTATTGGTTCGTCCATGGACACAGATCAGAAACCGCGCATGCTGACCAGAACTTCCACGCAGTCGCTGACCGAGCAACTGGCCGGCCGCTTTGCCGAACGCATCCGCACGCGCCTGCTGGCGCCCGGCGCACGGTTGCCGTCGGTGCGTGAATGCGCGCGGCAACAGGGCGTGAGCCCGCACACGGTCGTTGCAGCCTACGACCAGTTGCTTGCGCAAGGCCTGGTCGAAGCGCGACGCCAGCGCGGTTTCTATGTGCGCGATTCGGCGGCAGCGCAGGAGAGCCGCGCGCCGCGTGCGGTCGTCGCCGACGCCGGCGCGCCGCCGCTGCCGGCCGATGCCAGTTCGCTGATCCGCGGCATGTTCCACCGGCAGAGCGACAAGCCGCAACCCGCCATGGGCGTGTTTCCGCCAGATTGGATGGAGTCGACCTTCATGCCGACCTCGCTGCGCCGCCTGACCAGTACACGTGCACTGCAAGACTTGTCGCTGCAATACGGCGAACCGCTCGGCGACACGGCACTGCGCCGCAGCCTGTCGCAGAAGCTGGTGAGCATCAACGTGCCGGCCGCGCCCGACCAGATCATCACGACGATCGGCGCCACGCATGCGCTGGACATCGTGAGTCGCACATTGCTGCGCGCCGGCGACCCGGTGATGGTCGAGGAGCCGGGCTGGGCCATCGAGTTCGCGCGGCTCGAATCCCTGGGCATGCGCATCCTCCCCGTGCCGCGTCGCGCTGACGGCCCCGACCTGGACGTCATGGCGAAGTACTGCGAGGCGCACGCACCGAAACTGTTCGTGAGCGTGAGCGTGCTGCACAACCCGACGGGCTACAGCCTTTCGCCAGGCAGCGCGCACCGGGTCCTGCAACTGGCGAACAAGCACGACTTCCACATCGTCGAGGACGACACGTACAGCCACCTGGCACCCGAGCACGCGACACGGCTGTGCGCGCTCGACGGCTTGCAGCGCACGATCTACGTGAGCGGCTTCGCCAAGATCCTCGCGCCGAACTGGCGCATCGGATTCCTGGCGGCGCCGCCCGGGTTGCTGGGAGGCCTGCTCGAAACCAAGCTGCTCGCAACTTTGACCACACCCGCGCTGTTCGAGCGCGCATTGGCCTGGTGCATCGACCAGGGACAACTGCGCCGCCACGCCGACCGCATTCGTGCGCGCCTCGACGGCGCGCGCGCCCGCACGGTGAAGCTTGCGCTCTCGCATGGCTGCACTTTCGTTTCCGAACCGGCGGGACTGTTCGGCTGGGTCGACACGGGTGTGGACACGGATGCGCTCACGCAGCGCATGCTGGACGAGGGCTACCTGCTGGCGCCTGGCTCGCTGTTCCATGCGCGGCGGCCGCCAAGCACGTTGATGCGGATCAACTTTGCGACGGCGCAAGACGCGGAATTCTGGAAGGTGTTTGCGCGCGTGCGGGGCTGACCTGGGTCGCGTGCCTCGTGGCAAAGCAGCGTCCGGCGCGCGGTACGGACCACCCGACCTTGCTGCGCCGACCCCTTCGGCGCCCTTGCATTCACTCGAACCGCAACGACCCCATCCGCTCCACGATCAGGTCATGCAGCGTCTGCGCGGCCACCGACAGGCTGCCCTCGCGCCGCTGCACCAGATAGATCGTCCGCGTCAGCCCCGGCACCGGCAATGGCCGCGTTGTCAAAGTCTCGCGCTTGAAATGAAACAACGTCAATGCCGGCACCACGCTGATGCCAACGCCCGCCTCGACCAGCCCCATCACGGTTGCCAGATGCTCCACTTCGAATACCGCATTGAGCCGCAGCGGGTGCAGCGCGGCGTCGAGTGACTGCCGCACGCTGCTGTTGCGCGCCATCTGGATGAAGGGCCAGGGTGCCAGTTGCCTTGCCGTGAGCTTGGGCACCTTGGCGAGGGGATGATCTTTGGGGCACACCAGGTGAAAGCCGTCGCTGCACAGCTTGCGCCCCCGCAAGTCGCTCGCCGACGCGGCATCCGCGCCGGTGGCGGCAAGTGCGAAGTCCGCCTGTCGACTCCGCACCTGTGCAATGCACGCGTCCGACAACGCATCGTGCAGTTCCACCGCGATGCCGGGCCACGTCTTCATGAACTCGGCGAGGATGCCCGGCAGCCAACCGGCCGCAAGCGACGGCAGCGCGGCCACGCTCACGCGACCCTTGCGTCGCTCCACGTGGTCGGCCAGATCGCTGATTGCCCCTTGCATGTCGTCGAGCAGGCGCCGCGCCGATGCCTCGAACAAGCGGCCTTCGGGTGTCAGTTGCACGCTGCGCGTATCGCGGTCGAACAGTCGGGCATCGAGCGTGTCTTCCAGCGTGCGTATCAATGCGCTGAACGCGGGCTGCGACAGGTGGCATGTCTGCGCCGCGCGCGTGAAATTGCGTTGCTCGGCCAGTGCGGCGAACGCGCGCAGCTGTCGGGTCGAAAGATCGGGGGCGGCCATCGATTTGATATTTGGATGAATCGATCTGAATTTTCGATTTTACGGATGGCGAGTGTCCATCTAAATTCGACCTCATGCGAGACACCACAGCATGACCTCTCCCTCCACTCCCCCCTTGTTGATCGGCTGTGCAGCCGGCTTCTCCGGCGACCGGACCGACGCGGCCGGCCCGGTGGTCGACACGCTGATCGCGCGGCTCGCGGCAGGCCCCGCCGGACAGCGCGCGTTCCTCGTCTTCGAGACCCTGGCCGAGCGCACTCTCGCGCTCGCGCAGCTGCGTCGTCGTACCGATCCGGATTCCGGCTACGAGCCCTTGCTTGACGCGATGCTGCGTCCGGTGCTCGCGCGTTGCCTGGCGAGCGGCATCCGTATCGTCAGCAACTTCGGCGCCGCCAACCCGCGCGCCGCGGCCATGCATATCGCGCGGATGGCACGTGAACTCGGAGCGCCCGGGCCGCGAATTGCCGTGGTCGAGGGCGATGACCTCTCGGCCCTCGAACAACGTGCCTTGCTGCGCGAGCAACTCGGCGACCGGATCGACGGGCTGCGCATCGTCAGCGCCAACGCCTACATCGGCGCAGAGCCGATCGCCGCGGCGCTCGATGCGGGCGCGCAGATCGTGGTGTGCGGCCGTGTGGCCGACCCGTCGCTGACTGTCGGCCCCGCGATGTCACACTTCGGCTGGCGCGCAGACGCTTGGGACAAGCTGGGTCGCGCCACGATGGCTGGCCACTTGCTCGAATGCGGCGCGCAGGTCTGCGGCGGCTACTTTGCAGATCCCGGTTTCAAGGACGTGCCGGGCCTGGAAAACGTGGGCTTCCCCATCGCAGAGATCGACGCCGATGGGCGCTGCACCATCGGCAAGTCCGAAGGCACGGGCGGACTGGTGAGCGAGGCGAGCGTCAAGGAGCAACTGCTCTACGAAGTGCACGACCCGCAGGCCTATCTGACGCCGGATGTCATCGCCGACATCGGCGAGGCCGAAGTTCGCGCCATCGGCGTCGATCGAGTCGCGCTTTCCGGTGTGCGCGGCCATTCGCGGCCGTCGCACTACAAGGTCAACGTCTGCCATGAAGGCGGATGGCTGGCAGAAGGCGAGATCTCCTACGCCGGCCCGCGTGCCGAAGCGCGCGCGCGATTGGCCGCGGACGTGCTGCGCAGCCGCCTGTGCGGCTTGTCATTACGCGTCGACCTGATCGGCGCCATCAGCATCCTGGCCGACGACACTGGCCGCGCCCTGGCCGCCACGCCCGACAGCGGTGCGCGCGACGTGCGCCTGCGCGTGGCAGCCACGCACGGCGATCGCGCGGAGGCCGAGCGGCTCGGCCGCGAAGTCATGTCCCTTTACACCTGCGGCCCCGCCGGCGGCGGCGGCGTGCGTACCACGCTCACCGCGCGGCTCAACACGATCTCGTGCCTGGTGCCGCGTGAGTCGGTGCCGGTGCGCTTCGAAATGGTGGAGTCATCATGAAGACAGTGCCTCTCTTCAGGGCTGCGCACGGCCGCACCGGCGACAAGGGCGACCGCTCCAACATCAGCGTGATCGCCTGGCACGCCGACCTGTTCCCCCTGCTGCTCGAACAGGTCACGCCCGAGGCCGTCGCCGCGCAATTCCGCCATCGCGCGCCCAGCCGGGTCCAGCGCTTCGTCGTTCCAAGCCTGCATGCGATGAACTTCGTGCTCGATGCCGTGCTCGATGGCGGCGTCAACGATGCGCTGAACCTCGACGCGCATGGCAAGTCGCTGTCATTCCTCTTGCTCGACCTGCCGATCCACGTGCCCGCTGAGCTGCAACACCTGCTGGCTGGCCCGGCCGAAGCCTGATTTCCCGATCCCAATTTTCAAACCATCCGGAGACGACACCATGACCCGCTTCCACGCCATTGCCTTCGCCGCCGCTGCCATCGCGCTGGCGCCGGCCCTGGCCCAGGCCGACGGCTTCCCTGACAAGAACATCACCTTCGTCGTGCCCTTCGCGGCCGGCACCGCCACGGACCAGATCGCGCGCGCCATCGGCAATGGCGTTGCGGCGGAGACGAAGCAGGCCGTGATCATTGACAACAAGGCTGGCGCGAACGGTTTCATCGCCGCCCAGAACGTGGCCAAGGCCACGCCGGACGGCTACACGGTGCTCATCACCACCAACACCACGCACGCGGCCAACGAGCACCTGTTCAAGAAGCTGCCCTACGACCCGGTCAAGGACTTCGCGCCAATCACCGCCCTCGGCAAAGGCGGCCAGGTCATGGTCGTGAATCCTTCGTTCCCCGCAAAGACCGTGGCCGAATTCATCGCACTCGCGAAGAAGGAGCCTGGCAAGTACAGCTTCGGCAGCGGCAGTTCCTCGAGCCGCATGGCCGGCGAACTGCTGCAGCAGATGGCCGGCATCAAGCTGCTGCACGTTCCCTACAAGAGCAACACGCTCGCTGTCACCGACCTGCTCGGCGGTCAGATCAACATGATGATCACCGACACCGCGACTGGCTTGCCACAGGTCAAGGCCGGCAAGCTCCGCGCGCTCGGCGTGTCGAGCAACAAGCGTTCGCCGCTCGCACCCGACGTACCGACGATCGCCGAAGCCGGCGTGAAGGGCTATGAGATGGGCTACTGGTTCGCCGCGTATGCGCCCGCGAAAACACCGGCGGCCGTGGTCAAGCGCCTGAACGAACTGCTCGTCAGGGCCGCGCGCACCGAAGCGGCGAAGACCGCGTTCTATGAGCCGACCGGCACCGAGGTTTTCACCAGTTCGCCTGAGGAGATGGCGAAATTCCAGGCCGGCGAATCGCAGAAGTGGGGAAGCATCGTGAAGGCGGCCGGCATCGAAGCGGAATAGGCGCGGAGAGACACCTCAGAGCATGCTGTCCGGCGCCAGCGGCCCGAGTAGCTTGAGCATGAGCTTCAAACCCGCGCTCGCATCGGGTTCGGTCGTGGTGTCCTTCAAACCGCTGCCTTGAGGCGCGCGCCAGGTGAGTCGCCCGTCGACGAGCTCCAGGTGCCACGCGCCCTCGCGCATCGTCTTCTCGATCACTTCCGTGGCACGGCCCGACAGGCCGGCGCTTGCGATCAGCAGCGCGACTTCGGTGTTCTGCTTCTGCGAGCGCAGGTCCAGGTTCATGGATCCAACCACCAGCAGCCGTCCGTCCATCACCAGCACCTTCGAGTGCAGCATCGAGCGCGACTCGCCCGTCACCGCCCCGCCGGACGAGCCGAAGGCGCTCGCGACGCCCGCCTGTTCGCTGCGCATCTCATACAAGTCGACACCCAATTTCAGCAGCGCTTCGCGGTGGCGCGCGTAGCCTACATGCGCCACCGGCGCGTCGTTCGAAGCCAGTGAATTGGTCAACACGCGCACACGGATGCCCCGTGCTTGCAAGGCGGCAAAGGCCTGCGTGATCTCCGTACCCGGCACAAAGTAGGGCGAGATGATCAACAGGTCTTTCTGCGCTTGCCCTACGAGCTGGAGCAGGCCTTCGACCAGCGTTTCGCTGCCTGCGGTGGCATTGGCGGCGCCCTGGATCGCCGACTGCCGCCCTCCGGCGCCGGCGCCCACGTGCCGATCGCCGGCGGGTCGTGTCACTACCAGCCCCGGTGAATTACCACGCACCCGGCCTCTCCCGTCCGTTGCAGGCGCCGCCGCCTCCTCCTTGTTGGCGGCAATCTTGCCGGGCTTGTCCACCAGCACCATGGCAGGTGCCCAGACGAACTCCGCGCTCTGCAGATTCATCGCCTTTTCGTCCCACACAACGGCGCGCCGGGCATCGGCCGGCTGGGCATCGTACGGCGACTTGGCCGCATCTTCGGCGCGGGCCTTGTCGCGAATCGCATCGAGTTCTTCGCGCTTCACCAGCGACTGCACCGGATAGGCGCGTTCATTGTTCCAGTAGCGATCGAAGCTGCGCGACAGGTCCTGCACGATCGGCCCCGCCGCGAGAACGTCCAGATCGACGAAATTGCCGCTTTCTCCCACGCCGAAGTACGCGTCGCCCAGGTTGCGTCCACCCGTGACGCCCAGCACGTTGTCGGCGAGGAACAGCTTGTTGTGCATGCGCTGCTGGATGCGCGAGGCGTCGTCGATCGAATTGAGAAGGCGCCCCAGCGTGGACCCGCGAGCCCCTTCCAGCGGATTGAAAAGGCGCACCTCGATGTTCTTGTCGTAGGCCATCTGCAGCACCAATGCATCGCGCCCGGTGCTGTGCAAGTCATCGATCAATATGCGCACGCGAACGCCTCGTGCCGCGGCTTCGCGAACGCCCTTCATCAAGCGGCGCGTGCTCGCATCGGCATGGATCGCGTAGTACTGGAGGTCGAGCGTCTTCTGCGCACCCTCCACCAGCGCAAGCCGGCTCCCATACGCGGCCTGCGGTCCGTCGAGCAACACGAAGCCGGAGCCGAAGCGTGCGCCGGCCGTGTCATGGCGCTGCGCAACGAGGGCTGCGAATGCCGTGCCCGAGGTCGAAGCCTGCGCATTCGACACCGGCCGGTCCACCTGTGTCGGAAGCTGCTCTGCGCAGCCACCAGTCGACAGCAGGCAAAGAGTCGCAATGAACGCAAGGGCCCAGCGTGTCGGACAGAACATGGCGCGGCAGTCAGAGTTGCAACTGCAGCTTGTATAGCGCGGCGCGCCACGCCACCGCGTCAGACAGATGCGCTCGCCTCAGCGGGCCGCGGCGCTCAATTCTTCCCAGCGCTCCAGCGCTGCCATCAGTTCGTCGTCGATGTGGGCATGCCGTTCGCCGAGTTCGATGGCGCGCGAGGCTTCCGTCGAATAGATCGCGCCGCCGTCTTTCTCCAACAGTTCGGCGATCTGCTTCTGTTCGTCTTCGAGTTCTGCGATCTGACCCGGAAGCGCTTCGAGTTCGCGTTGTTCCTTGTAGCTGAGCTTCTTGCGAGGCGCGGTTGCTGCCGCGGCAGCGGGCGCCGGCGCGGCGGCCGGAGCGGGGGCGGGCGCCGGCGCGGCGGCCGCACGCTGCAAGCCGATTTCTCTCGCCCGCTTCGACTGGATCAACCAATCCTGCACGCCGCCTTCGTACTCGCGCCAGCGGCCGTCGCCTTCGAAGGCGATGGTGCTGGTCACCACGTTGTCCAGGAAGGTACGGTCGTGGCTGACCAGGAACACGGTGCCGTCATAGTTCTGCAGCAGGTCTTCGAGCAACTCCAGCGTATCGATGTCGAGGTCGTTGGTAGGCTCATCGAGCACCAGGACGTTGGCCGGCCGCGCAAACAACCGCGCCAGCAAAAGGCGGTTTCGCTCGCCCCCGCTCAGCGATCGCACCGGCGAATTGGCGCGCGCGGGCGAAAACAGGAAGTCGCTCAGGTAACTCTTCACATGCTTGCGCTGCTTGCCGATCTCGATCCATTCGCTGCCCGGGCTTATGAAGTCTTCCAGCGTCGCGTCGAGGTCGAGTTTTTCGCGCATCTGGTCGAAATACGCGATGTCGAGGTTGGTGCCGCGCCTCACCTTGCCGCTGTCGGGTTCCAGGTCGCCCAGGATCAGTTTCAACAGCGTCGTCTTGCCCGCGCCATTGGGCCCCAGCAAGCCGACCTTGTCGCCGCGCAGGATGGTGTTGCTGAAATTTCGGACCACCGTCTTGGTGCCGAACGACTTCGACGCATCGGTCAGTTCGGCCACGATCTTCCCGCTGGACTGCCCCGAAGCGACGTCCATGTTGACGCTCCCCTGCACGTTGCGGCGGGCCGCATGGCTCGCTCGCAACTCCTGCAGGCGGGTGATGCGACTTTGGCTGCGCGTGCGCCGCGCCTCCACGCCTTTGCGGATCCAGACCTCTTCCTGGGCCAGCAGTTTGTCGGCCTTGGCATTGATCACTGCTTCCTGTGCCAGTTGCTCTTCCTTCTGCACCAGGTATTGCTCGAAGTTGCCCGGATAGGAGCTTAGCTTGCCGCGATCGAGCTCGATGATGCGGGTGGCCACGCGGTTCAGGAAGCTGCGGTCGTGGGTGATGGTTACCACGCTGCCCTTGAAGTCGATCAACAACTGCTCCAGCCATTCGATCGAGTCGAGGTCCAGGTGGTTGGTCGGTTCGTCGAGCAACAACACGTCGGGTGCGCTCACCAGCGCCTGGGCGAGCGCGACGCGCTTGCGCGTGCCGCCCGAGAGGGAGCCAACGCGCGCCTCGGGGTCCAGATGCAGCCGATGCAGTGTCTCTTCGACCCGTTGTTCCCAGTTCCAGGCATCGTAAGCCTCGATCTCCGATTGGAGCGCGTCCAGGTCGGCGCCCTCCACGGCATTCAAATACATGTCTCGCGAGGCAATCACATGCGCCAGTCCTTCGCTTGCCGCGGCAAAGACGGTTGCCTCCAAATCCAGCGCTGGCTCCTGCGCAACATAGGCGACCCGCAAGTTCTGCTGTAGTTGAAGAGTGCCGTCGTCAGCCTTCTCCAGGCCGCCAAGGATTTTCAGCATGGAGGACTTCCCCGTGCCATTGCGGCCGATCAAGCCAATACGCTCCGATTCAAGAAGGGAGAAGTCCGCATGATCAAGCAGCGGAACGTGACCGAACGCGAGTTGGGCGTCGAGAAGTGTGATGAGTGCCATGTGGCTGCGATTATCCGATCCGACACATGCCGCAGCTTGCGGCGGAGCCAGCTTCCACAGTGGAACGCCTTTGCATCTAACTAGCAGGCATCTAACTAGCAGGCATCTAGTTAAGTAAGTAAGTTGGCGTGGGGGAAGGGAGTGCCCACGGGGGCGAAGCCTGGAGAAGCCAGCTCCGCCGATAATTCTTGGCCTTCAACGGCAGGGCTTGCGGACCTCGACAAATGGCATATACTCGTGGGCTCGGCAGGAAACGCAAGGCGCGAATCCAGCAGACAAGCCCCCAAAGGCGAGTTTGTAAAAGCCGATAAAAAAGTCCCTCGGACTTGACCAAGTTGATAAAACTGGGTCATAATCGAAGGCTTCGCTGAAACAGCTTCAGCGTCTGGTTGGAGCCGCGATGCGGTTGTGGCGGGATGCGAAGGAAGTTGAGGAAAGCGAAAAAAGTTTGACCGGCTTTTAAAAATCGTGTTAGACTAGCAGGCTTCGCTGATCGCAGCGAACGAAGTGAAAAGACGAAAGGCAGCGATGCTTGGAGTCTGGATCCTTAAAAATTTACAGCCGATAAGCGTGGGCGTTTGAAGGCAACTTGCCAAGTTCTTCGGAACAAAGTCGCAAGACTTTAAACGCTCATGAGAATAGAAGTGAAGTTCACTTCAATTTCTTTTTTTATGAGTTTTGCCTCATCGCGAGATGGGGTGCAAATCAAGATCGAACTATAGAGTTTGATCCTGGCTCAGATTGAACGCTGGCGGCATGCCTTACACATGCAAGTCGAACGGCAGCGCGGGAGCAATCCTGGCGGCGAGTGGCGAACGGGTGAGTAATACATCGGAACGTGCCCAATCGTGGGGGATAACGCAGCGAAAGCTGTGCTAATACCGCATACGATCTACGGATGAAAGCAGGGGACCGCAAGGCCTTGCGCGAATGGAGCGGCCGATGGCAGATTAGGTAGTTGGTGGGGTAAAGGCTCACCAAGCCAACGATCTGTAGCTGGTCTGAGAGGACGACCAGCCACACTGGGACTGAGACACGGCCCAGACTCCTACGGGAGGCAGCAGTGGGGAATTTTGGACAATGGGCGCAAGCCTGATCCAGCCATGCCGCGTGCAGGATGAAGGCCTTCGGGTTGTAAACTGCTTTTGTACGGAACGAAAAGGCTCTTTTTAATAAAGAGGGCTCATGACGGTACCGTAAGAATAAGCACCGGCTAACTACGTGCCAGCAGCCGCGGTAATACGTAGGGTGCAAGCGTTAATCGGAATTACTGGGCGTAAAGCGTGCGCAGGCGGTTATGTAAGACAGTTGTGAAATCCCCGGGCTCAACCTGGGAACTGCATCTGTGACTGCATAGCTAGAGTACGGTAGAGGGGGATGGAATTCCGCGTGTAGCAGTGAAATGCGTAGATATGCGGAGGAACACCGATGGCGAAGGCAATCCCCTGGACCTGTACTGACGCTCATGCACGAAAGCGTGGGGAGCAAACAGGATTAGATACCCTGGTAGTCCACGCCCTAAACGATGTCAACTGGTTGTTGGGTCTTCACTGACTCAGTAACGAAGCTAACGCGTGAAGTTGACCGCCTGGGGAGTACGGCCGCAAGGTTGAAACTCAAAGGAATTGACGGGGACCCGCACAAGCGGTGGATGATGTGGTTTAATTCGATGCAACGCGAAAAACCTTACCCACCTTTGACATGTACGGAATTTGCCAGAGATGGCTTAGTGCTCGAAAGAGAACCGTAACACAGGTGCTGCATGGCTGTCGTCAGCTCGTGTCGTGAGATGTTGGGTTAAGTCCCGCAACGAGCGCAACCCTTGTCATTAGTTGCTACATTCAGTTGGGCACTCTAATGAGACTGCCGGTGACAAACCGGAGGAAGGTGGGGATGACGTCAAGTCCTCATGGCCCTTATAGGTGGGGCTACACACGTCATACAATGGCTGGTACAAAGGGTTGCCAACCCGCGAGGGGGAGCTAATCCCATAAAACCAGTCGTAGTCCGGATCGCAGTCTGCAACTCGACTGCGTGAAGTCGGAATCGCTAGTAATCGTGGATCAGAATGTCACGGTGAATACGTTCCCGGGTCTTGTACACACCGCCCGTCACACCATGGGAGCGGGTTCTGCCAGAAGTAGTTAGCCTAACCGCAAGGAGGGCGATTACCACGGCAGGGTTCGTGACTGGGGTGAAGTCGTAACAAGGTAGCCGTATCGGAAGGTGCGGCTGGATCACCTCCTTTCTGGAAACAGCAAGTTCATTTAAACGCCCACAC
Source organism: Variovorax humicola (assembly GCF_037889915.1). Classification (NCBI taxonomy): domain Bacteria; kingdom Pseudomonadati; phylum Pseudomonadota; class Betaproteobacteria; order Burkholderiales; family Comamonadaceae; genus Variovorax; species Variovorax humicola. The sequence continues at coordinate 103,699 of NZ_JBBKZV010000010.1, forward strand.
TTATCGGTTGTTGGAAGGTTGTCGCCCAGCGACTGAGCGCCAGGCTTGGTCCAAAGCGTTCCGGCTTGGGTCTGTAGCTCAGTTGGTTAGAGCACCGTCTTGATAAGGCGGGGGTCGTTGGTTCGAATCCAACCAGACCCACCATCCATCTAATCCTGGGGGATTAGCTCAGCTGGGAGAGCACCTGCTTTGCAAGCAGGGGGTCGTCGGTTCGATCCCGTCATCCTCCACCAATTTCGATACTTGTTGTTCATTCAACACCAAAGCAGCTTTGCAAGAGGCTGTTTTGTTGTTGATCAGGATCTCTTGATCAATCGGCTGTTCTTTAAAAATTCATAGAGTCGAATCAGCGTTGCTGGTGGAAACTGCACATTCGTAAAGGTTTGGTGCAGACCGTGCCATCAGCAACATAGAATTTTTGATTGCGTCAAAAGAAACTTCAATTTCGAATCAAATCGAATTGAATGTGCGGCATAACGCGCCAGGTGAAAGACCTGGCAATTCCTTGAAACGATTTTGATTCTCGCAAGAGAGGTCAAAGTTATAGGGTCAAGTGAATAAGAGCACGTGGTGGATGCCTTGGCGATGATAGGCGACGAAGGACGTGATAGCCTGCGATAAGCTTCGGGGAGCTGGCAAATTAGCTTTGATCCGGAGATTTCCGAATGGGGAAACCCACCGAAAGGTATCGCATGATGAATACATAGTCATGCGAGGCGAACCGGGTGAACTGAAACATCTCAGTAGCTCGAGGAAAAGACATCAACCGAGATTCCGAAAGTAGTGGCGAGCGAAATCGGAAGAGCCTGTTAGTGATAGCACAAGACATAACGGAACGCTTTGGAAAGAGCGGCCATAGCGGGTGATAGCCCCGTACGTGAAATGACCTGTGTGGTACTGAGCTAACGACAAGTAGGGCGGGACACGAGAAATCCTGTCTGAATATGGGGGGACCATCCTCCAAGGCTAAATACTCATCATCGACCGATAGTGAACTAGTACCGTGAGGGAAAGGCGAAAAGAACCCCGGGAGGGGAGTGAAATAGATCCTGAAACCGCGTGCTTACAAAAAGTAGGAGCCTCGTAAGGGGTGACTGCGTACCTTTTGTATAATGGGTCAGCGACTTACATTCAGTGGCAAGGTTAACCGAATAGGGAAGCCGTAGAGAAATCGAGTCCGAATAGGGCGATCAGTCGCTGGGTGTAGACCCGAAACCAAGTGATCTATCCATGGCCAGGATGAAGGTGCCGTAACAGGTACTGGAGGTCCGAACCGACTAGTGTTGCAAAACTAGCGGATGAGCTGTGGATAGGGGTGAAAGGCTAAACAAACTTGGAAATAGCTGGTTCTCTCCGAAAACTATTTAGGTAGTGCCTCAAGTATTACCTTCGGGGGTAGAGCACTGTTTTGGCTAGGGGGTCATGGCGACTTACCAAACCAAGGCAAACTCCGAATACCGAAGAGTACAGCTTGGGAGACAGAGCACCGGGTGCTAACGTCCGGACTCAAGAGGGAAACAACCCAGACCGCCAGCTAAGGTCCCTAAAATTGGCTAAGTGGGAAACGAAGTGGGAAGGCTAAAACAGTCAGGATGTTGGCTTAGAAGCAGCCATCATTTAAAGAAAGCGTAATAGCTCACTGATCGAGTCGTCCTGCGCGGAAGATGTAACGGGGCTAAGCCAGTTACCGAAGCTGCGGATTTGCAATTTATTGCAAGTGGTAGGAGAGCGTTCTGTAAGCCTGTGAAGGTGCGTTGTAAAGCGTGCTGGAGGTATCAGAAGTGCGAATGCTGACATGAGTAGCGTTAAAGGGGGTGAAAAGCCCCCTCGCCGTAAGCGCAAGGTTTTCTACGCAACGTTCATCGGCGTAGAGTGAGTCGGCCCCTAAGGCGAGGCAGAGATGCGTAGCTGATGGGAAACAGGTCAATATTCCTGTACCGATGTGTAGTGCGATGTGGGGACGGATCTTAATAGGTCATCCGGGTGTTGGATATCCCGGTTTAGTTGGAAGTAGGCGTGCATTAGGCAAATCCGGTGCACATATACCGAGGCCAACGATCGAGCGAACTTGTTCGCGAAGTGACTGAACGAGGTTCCAGGAAAAGCCACTAAGCTTCAGCTACACACGACCGTACCGCAAACCGACACTGGTGCGCGAGATGAGTATTCTAAGGCGCTTGAGAGAACTCAGGAGAAGGAACTCGGCAAATTGACACCGTAACTTCGGAAGAAGGTGTGCCCTATTAGTGTGAAGTGAACAACGGAGCATGAATGGGTTGCAAAAAATCGGTGGCTGCGACTGTTTATTAAAAACACAGCACTCTGCAAACACGAAAGTGGACGTATAGGGTGTGACGCCTGCCCGGTGCTGGAAGATTAAATGATGGGGTGCAAGCTCTTGATTGAAGTCCCAGTAAACGGCGGCCGTAACTATAACGGTCCTAAGGTAGCGAAATTCCTTGTCGGGTAAGTTCCGACCTGCACGAATGGCGTAACGATGGCCACACTGTCTCCTCCTGAGACTCAGCGAAGTTGAAATGTTTGTGATGATGCAATCTCCCCGCGGAAAGACGGAAAGACCCCATGAACCTTTACTGTAGCTTTGTATTGGACTTTGAACAGATCTGTGTAGGATAGGTGGGAGGCTTTGAAGCAGGGTCGCTAGATCTTGTGGAGCCAACGTTGAAATACCACCCTGGTGTGTTTGAGGTTCTAACCTAGGTCCATTATCTGGATCGGGGACAGTGCATGGTAGGCAGTTTGACTGGGGCGGTCTCCTCCCAAAGCGTAACGGAGGAGTTCGAAGGTACGCTAGTTACGGTCGGACATCGTGACGATAGTGCAATGGCATAAGCGTGCTTAACTGCGAGACTGACAAGTCGAGCAGATGCGAAAGCAGGACATAGTGATCCGGTGGTTCTGTATGGAAGGGCCATCGCTCAACGGATAAAAGGTACTCTGGGGATAACAGGCTGATACCGCCCAAGAGTTCATATCGACGGCGGTGTTTGGCACCTCGATGTCGGCTCATCTCATCCTGGGGCTGTAGCCGGTCCCAAGGGTATGGCTGTTCGCCATTTAAAGAGGTACGTGAGCTGGGTTTAAAACGTCGTGAGACAGTTTGGTCCCTATCTTCCGTGGGCGCTGCAGATTTGAGGAAGCCTGCTCCTAGTACGAGAGGACCGGAGTGGACACACCTCTGGTGTATCGGTTGTCACGCCAGTGGCATTGCCGAGTAGCTAAGTGTGGAAGAGATAACCGCTGAAAGCATCTAAGCGGGAAACTCGTTTCAAGATGAGATCTGCCGGGGCCTTGAGCCCCCTGAAGAGTCGTTCAAGACCAGGACGTTGATAGGTCAGGTGTGGAAGCGCAGTAATGCGTTAAGCTAACTGATACTAATTGCTCGTGCGGCTTGACCCTATAACTTTGATTCAGTCGAATCAAGGTGTTATGCCAAGTTGACGCATTCAAAATATATTCAAAGCTGCGCAAGACATTTGCGCGCTGATTCCAAACTCTATGAATTCGTCTGGCTGATCACGTGATCAACCAGGCAACAAGTTATGCCTGATGACCATAGCGAGTTGGTCCCACTCCTTCCCATCCCGAACAGGACAGTGAAACGACTCAGCGCCGATGATAGTGCGGGTTCCCGTGTGAAAGTAGGTCATCGTCAGGCTCTTACAGCCCAGAAAGCCCAACCTCAGTGAGGTTGGGCTTTCCTTTTTATGTAAGCACCTCAAAAGTGCAAAAGTGTGAACGTATGGACGAAGCAGCTCTTCTGAAGCGCTGTGAGTCAAAAGCTTCGCGCATCCGGCCCCCTGGGGGCAAGGATGCAAGAAAATAAAAAAGTCCCTCGGACTTGACCAAGTTGATAAAACTGGGTCATAATCGAAGGCTTCGCTGAAACAGCTTCAGCGTCTGGTTGGAGCCGCGATGCGGTTGTGGCGGGATGCGAAGGAAGTTGAGGAAAGCGAAAAAAGTTTGACCGGCTTTTAAAAATCGTGTTAGACTAGCAGGCTTCGCTGATCGCAGCGAACGAAGTGAAAAGACGAAAGGCAGCGATGCTTGGAGTCTGGATCCTTAAAAATTTACAGCCGATAAGCGTGGGCGTTTGAAGGCAACTTGCCAAGTTCTTCGGAACAAAGTCGCAAGACTTTAAACGCTCATGAGAATAGAAGTGAAGTTCACTTCAATTTCTTTTTTTATGAGTTTTGCCTCATCGCGAGATGGGGTGCAAATCAAGATCGAACTATAGAGTTTGATCCTGGCTCAGATTGAACGCTGGCGGCATGCCTTACACATGCAAGTCGAACGGCAGCGCGGGAGCAATCCTGGCGGCGAGTGGCGAACGGGTGAGTAATACATCGGAACGTGCCCAATCGTGGGGGATAACGCAGCGAAAGCTGTGCTAATACCGCATACGATCTACGGATGAAAGCAGGGGACCGCAAGGCCTTGCGCGAATGGAGCGGCCGATGGCAGATTAGGTAGTTGGTGGGGTAAAGGCTCACCAAGCCAACGATCTGTAGCTGGTCTGAGAGGACGACCAGCCACACTGGGACTGAGACACGGCCCAGACTCCTACGGGAGGCAGCAGTGGGGAATTTTGGACAATGGGCGCAAGCCTGATCCAGCCATGCCGCGTGCAGGATGAAGGCCTTCGGGTTGTAAACTGCTTTTGTACGGAACGAAAAGGCTCTTTTTAATAAAGAGGGCTCATGACGGTACCGTAAGAATAAGCACCGGCTAACTACGTGCCAGCAGCCGCGGTAATACGTAGGGTGCAAGCGTTAATCGGAATTACTGGGCGTAAAGCGTGCGCAGGCGGTTATGTAAGACAGTTGTGAAATCCCCGGGCTCAACCTGGGAACTGCATCTGTGACTGCATAGCTAGAGTACGGTAGAGGGGGATGGAATTCCGCGTGTAGCAGTGAAATGCGTAGATATGCGGAGGAACACCGATGGCGAAGGCAATCCCCTGGACCTGTACTGACGCTCATGCACGAAAGCGTGGGGAGCAAACAGGATTAGATACCCTGGTAGTCCACGCCCTAAACGATGTCAACTGGTTGTTGGGTCTTCACTGACTCAGTAACGAAGCTAACGCGTGAAGTTGACCGCCTGGGGAGTACGGCCGCAAGGTTGAAACTCAAAGGAATTGACGGGGACCCGCACAAGCGGTGGATGATGTGGTTTAATTCGATGCAACGCGAAAAACCTTACCCACCTTTGACATGTACGGAATTTGCCAGAGATGGCTTAGTGCTCGAAAGAGAACCGTAACACAGGTGCTGCATGGCTGTCGTCAGCTCGTGTCGTGAGATGTTGGGTTAAGTCCCGCAACGAGCGCAACCCTTGTCATTAGTTGCTACATTCAGTTGGGCACTCTAATGAGACTGCCGGTGACAAACCGGAGGAAGGTGGGGATGACGTCAAGTCCTCATGGCCCTTATAGGTGGGGCTACACACGTCATACAATGGCTGGTACAAAGGGTTGCCAACCCGCGAGGGGGAGCTAATCCCATAAAACCAGTCGTAGTCCGGATCGCAGTCTGCAACTCGACTGCGTGAAGTCGGAATCGCTAGTAATCGTGGATCAGAATGTCACGGTGAATACGTTCCCGGGTCTTGTACACACCGCCCGTCACACCATGGGAGCGGGTTCTGCCAGAAGTAGTTAGCCTAACCGCAAGGAGGGCGATTACCACGGCAGGGTTCGTGACTGGGGTGAAGTCGTAACAAGGTAGCCGTATCGGAAGGTGCGGCTGGATCACCTCCTTTCTGGAAACAGCAAGTTCATTTAAACGCCCACACTTATCGGTTGTTGGAAGGTTGTCGCCCAGCGACTGAGCGCCAGGCTTGGTCCAAAGCGTTCCGGCTTGGGTCTGTAGCTCAGTTGGTTAGAGCACCGTCTTGATAAGGCGGGGGTCGTTGGTTCGAATCCAACCAGACCCACCATCCATCTAATCCTGGGGGATTAGCTCAGCTGGGAGAGCACCTGCTTTGCAAGCAGGGGGTCGTCGGTTCGATCCCGTCATCCTCCACCAATTTCGATACTTGTTGTTCATTCAACACCAAAGCAGCTTTGCAAGAGGCTGTTTTGTTGTTGATCAGGATCTCTTGATCAATCGGCTGTTCTTTAAAAATTCATAGAGTCGAATCAGCGTTGCTGGTGGAAACTGCACATTCGTAAAGGTTTGGTGCAGACCGTGCCATCAGCAACATAGAATTTTTGATTGCGTCAAAAGAAACTTCAATTTCGAATCAAATCGAATTGAATGTGCGGCATAACGCGCCAGGTGAAAGACCTGGCAATTCCTTGAAACGATTTTGATTCTCGCAAGAGAGGTCAAAGTTATAGGGTCAAGTGAATAAGAGCACGTGGTGGATGCCTTGGCGATGATAGGCGACGAAGGACGTGATAGCCTGCGATAAGCTTCGGGGAGCTGGCAAATTAGCTTTGATCCGGAGATTTCCGAATGGGGAAACCCACCGAAAGGTATCGCATGATGAATACATAGTCATGCGAGGCGAACCGGGTGAACTGAAACATCTCAGTAGCTCGAGGAAAAGACATCAACCGAGATTCCGAAAGTAGTGGCGAGCGAAATCGGAAGAGCCTGTTAGTGATAGCACAAGACATAACGGAACGCTTTGGAAAGAGCGGCCATAGCGGGTGATAGCCCCGTACGTGAAATGACCTGTGTGGTACTGAGCTAACGACAAGTAGGGCGGGACACGAGAAATCCTGTCTGAATATGGGGGGACCATCCTCCAAGGCTAAATACTCATCATCGACCGATAGTGAACTAGTACCGTGAGGGAAAGGCGAAAAGAACCCCGGGAGGGGAGTGAAATAGATCCTGAAACCGCGTGCTTACAAAAAGTAGGAGCCTCGTAAGGGGTGACTGCGTACCTTTTGTATAATGGGTCAGCGACTTACATTCAGTGGCAAGGTTAACCGAATAGGGAAGCCGTAGAGAAATCGAGTCCGAATAGGGCGATCAGTCGCTGGGTGTAGACCCGAAACCAAGTGATCTATCCATGGCCAGGATGAAGGTGCCGTAACAGGTACTGGAGGTCCGAACCGACTAGTGTTGCAAAACTAGCGGATGAGCTGTGGATAGGGGTGAAAGGCTAAACAAACTTGGAAATAGCTGGTTCTCTCCGAAAACTATTTAGGTAGTGCCTCAAGTATTACCTTCGGGGGTAGAGCACTGTTTTGGCTAGGGGGTCATGGCGACTTACCAAACCAAGGCAAACTCCGAATACCGAAGAGTACAGCTTGGGAGACAGAGCACCGGGTGCTAACGTCCGGACTCAAGAGGGAAACAACCCAGACCGCCAGCTAAGGTCCCTAAAATTGGCTAAGTGGGAAACGAAGTGGGAAGGCTAAAACAGTCAGGATGTTGGCTTAGAAGCAGCCATCATTTAAAGAAAGCGTAATAGCTCACTGATCGAGTCGTCCTGCGCGGAAGATGTAACGGGGCTAAGCCAGTTACCGAAGCTGCGGATTTGCAATTTATTGCAAGTGGTAGGAGAGCGTTCTGTAAGCCTGTGAAGGTGCGTTGTAAAGCGTGCTGGAGGTATCAGAAGTGCGAATGCTGACATGAGTAGCGTTAAAGGGGGTGAAAAGCCCCCTCGCCGTAAGCGCAAGGTTTTCTACGCAACGTTCATCGGCGTAGAGTGAGTCGGCCCCTAAGGCGAGGCAGAGATGCGTAGCTGATGGGAAACAGGTCAATATTCCTGTACCGATGTGTAGTGCGATGTGGGGACGGATCTTAATAGGTCATCCGGGTGTTGGATATCCCGGTTTAGTTGGAAGTAGGCGTGCATTAGGCAAATCCGGTGCACATATACCGAGGCCAACGATCGAGCGAACTTGTTCGCGAAGTGACTGAACGAGGTTCCAGGAAAAGCCACTAAGCTTCAGCTACACACGACCGTACCGCAAACCGACACTGGTGCGCGAGATGAGTATTCTAAGGCGCTTGAGAGAACTCAGGAGAAGGAACTCGGCAAATTGACACCGTAACTTCGGAAGAAGGTGTGCCCTATTAGTGTGAAGTGAACAACGGAGCATGAATGGGTTGCAAAAAATCGGTGGCTGCGACTGTTTATTAAAAACACAGCACTCTGCAAACACGAAAGTGGACGTATAGGGTGTGACGCCTGCCCGGTGCTGGAAGATTAAATGATGGGGTGCAAGCTCTTGATTGAAGTCCCAGTAAACGGCGGCCGTAACTATAACGGTCCTAAGGTAGCGAAATTCCTTGTCGGGTAAGTTCCGACCTGCACGAATGGCGTAACGATGGCCACACTGTCTCCTCCTGAGACTCAGCGAAGTTGAAATGTTTGTGATGATGCAATCTCCCCGCGGAAAGACGGAAAGACCCCATGAACCTTTACTGTAGCTTTGTATTGGACTTTGAACAGATCTGTGTAGGATAGGTGGGAGGCTTTGAAGCAGGGTCGCTAGATCTTGTGGAGCCAACGTTGAAATACCACCCTGGTGTGTTTGAGGTTCTAACCTAGGTCCATTATCTGGATCGGGGACAGTGCATGGTAGGCAGTTTGACTGGGGCGGTCTCCTCCCAAAGCGTAACGGAGGAGTTCGAAGGTACGCTAGTTACGGTCGGACATCGTGACGATAGTGCAATGGCATAAGCGTGCTTAACTGCGAGACTGACAAGTCGAGCAGATGCGAAAGCAGGACATAGTGATCCGGTGGTTCTGTATGGAAGGGCCATCGCTCAACGGATAAAAGGTACTCTGGGGATAACAGGCTGATACCGCCCAAGAGTTCATATCGACGGCGGTGTTTGGCACCTCGATGTCGGCTCATCTCATCCTGGGGCTGTAGCCGGTCCCAAGGGTATGGCTGTTCGCCATTTAAAGAGGTACGTGAGCTGGGTTTAAAACGTCGTGAGACAGTTTGGTCCCTATCTTCCGTGGGCGCTGCAGATTTGAGGAAGCCTGCTCCTAGTACGAGAGGACCGGAGTGGACACACCTCTGGTGTATCGGTTGTCACGCCAGTGGCATTGCCGAGTAGCTAAGTGTGGAAGAGATAACCGCTGAAAGCATCTAAGCGGGAAACTCGTTTCAAGATGAGATCTGCCGGGGCCTTGAGCCCCCTGAAGAGTCGTTCAAGACCAGGACGTTGATAGGTCAGGTGTGGAAGCGCAGTAATGCGTTAAGCTAACTGATACTAATTGCTCGTGCGGCTTGACCCTATAACTTTGATTCAGTCGAATCAAGGTGTTATGCCAAGTTGACGCATTCAAAATATATTCAAAGCTGCGCAAGACATTTGCGCGCTGATTCCAAACTCTATGAATTCGTCTGGCTGATCACGTGATCAACCAGGCAACAAGTTATGCCTGATGACCATAGCGAGTTGGTCCCACTCCTTCCCATCCCGAACAGGACAGTGAAACGACTCAGCGCCGATGATAGTGCGGGTTCCCGTGTGAAAGTAGGTCATCGTCAGGCTCTTACAGCCCAGAAAGCCCAACCTCAGTGAGGTTGGGCTTTTTGCTTTGTGCGTCCGACTTTTCCAGGTTGAGCAATTAAGCAATTAAGTATTTGGTTGCCAATACGGGTTGAATTGGGGTGGACGCCGGGGCGCTTGAGGCTGCTGGACAATCATGGTCCCCGGTCGCGCCCCTGGTCGCCTGCGGCGCGCGTCAAGGTAGTTGTCGCCTCGTTCATGCAGCCAACGGCTGTAAATCAACAGACTGCGAATGCGTCTTGACGACGGAGTCACGTTCAGGATTCAGGGTCACCGCACCGATGGGGGGCCAGTTCCGCTTGACACCTGACCAGCGGCGGGGGTTGCGCTCACGAGCCTCGAGGTACAGCCCGTGGCGAGCGGCGAGGATCGCCGCGTCGTCACCCGCGTGACGCTGCGCCGGGGCTGACGTAGCGGATGCCGCTGTGGCGGTGCTCGTGGTTGTACCAGCGCACGAAATGCGCGGCCCAGTCCCGAGCTTCGGCGAGGTCGGTGAAGCCCTTGTGCGGGAACTCGGGCCGGTACTTCGCGGTGCGGAACAGGGCCTCGACGTAGGCGTTGTCGTCGCTCACGCGCGGGCGCGAGTACGACGGTTTGACGCCCAGCCAGTGCAGCATCGCCAGCACCGTCGTGGCTTTCAGCGTCGAGCCGTTATCGCCACGCAGCACCGGCTTGGCTGTCATCGCGTGGATGCCCTCGGCCAGCGCCGTGCGCTTGACCAGATGCGCGGCGTGGTCGGCGTCGTCGCTGTCGTGGACCTCGAAGCCCACGATCTTGCGGCTGTACACGTCCAGGCAGATACAGGTAGAACCAGCGCCCGATCACCGCCGCAGGCAGGAACGTCATGTCCCAGCACCACAGCTGCCGCGGCGCGGTGGCCACATGCGTGGTCGGCGGGCGACTCTTGCGCGGTGCCCTGGCACGGCCACGATGACGCGTCTGCCCGTGCTGGCGCAGCACCCGTTGGAAGCTCGACTCGCTGGCCACGTACACGCCCGCGTCAGCCAGCACGGGCACGATGCGCGCCGGGGGCATGTCGGCGAAGCGCGGCTCGTTGGCTACGTGCAGGATCTGCTCGCGCTCGGCAGGCGTCAGCGCGTGCGCCGGTGTCGGCCGTAGCGCGTCGGGCCTGCCATCGCCCGATACGAGCCCTTCGTGGGCCTTCCAGCGTTGCAGGGTGCGCACGTCGATGCCGGCAACCTCGCAGGCCAGGCAAAGCCGTGCGCCGGCCTGGTGAGCCGCTTCGATCTCTCGGGCCAGGTTCTGGCGATCTTCGAGGCCGATCATTCGTCCTCGCCCTTGTCCTTGTTGAAGATCGCCCCGAGTTTTTTTGACAGTACGAGCAGCGCTGCTGTCTCGGCCAGGGCCTTGTCCTTGCGCCGCAGCTCACGCTCGAGCTCCTTGATGCGCCTACGGTCGTGCTTGGTCTGCTGTGGGCTGGCGCGCGCCTCCTCGGGCTCGGCCAGCGCCTGCGTCGCGCTCTGGCGCCATTGCTGCAGTTGCTGCGGGTACACGCCGTGCTCACGGCACCACGCGCTGCGGGCGACCTCATCCATGGCCGCCATGGTGATCACGGCCTCCAGGCGAGCTGCCGCCGTCCAGTTCCGCTCGCGAGCGGGATTGGCCAGCGCCTCACCGCGCCAGCGCTCCAGCGTATCCGCGCTCACTCCGATCTCGCGCGCCACCACTTCCAGTGGTGCACTCTCAGGTGGCAGCAACCTTGCCACCGCTTTGTTCTTGAATGCTTGTCCGTATCGAGCCAACTTGTTCTCTCACCATCGCCCCCTTGCTTTGAAGTTGACGGCAGGGGGGCCGGCGCCTTCGGCGCCGGCCCAGGCTGTGCATTTGTGGACGATGCGCTTCGCGCACCGGCCGGCTTGCCGTGGACAACGCTCGCGTTGCCCACCGCGCCGGCCTTCGCCCACAACTACACAGCCTCCCACCACCATTTATGAGCTTGATCCTCTCAAAGATTCAAGCTCTATCGGGGCGACAACTATTCTGCCGCGGGGGGCCTGGTCGAGGCCGCTGGCAATGCGCTCGCAACGTTTATCAGCCCCCCAGCCGTACTGCCATATTGACCTGGCCGTCTCCCAGCCTTACGAGCACAATGGCAGCAGAGGCCGTTGCGGCTCGAGCGTCGAAACGGTCGAAACGGTCGAAACGGTCGAAACGGTCGAAACGGTTGAAACGGTTGAAACGGTTGAAACGGTTGAAACGGTGGACGCGGCCAGCTTCGGCGCGACCAGGGCGACGGTGTCTCGACATCCTCCGGGAGAGGCGCCCAGCGTGCCGAGCCAACCGTCGGCCAATGCGTGCATCGCCGCGGCTTGCTGCGACCCATGTAGCGGCTTTGGTCGATCTCTCGCGCGGAAGCCCGCCGGCGCATGGGCTTAGGGACGATTCGGTACCGGAGCATTTCGATTCTCCTCGGCTCATCACTGCCTCGTGGGACTTCATCAAGTCACCCCTTCAGCACGCAACAAGCCTAAAATCGAGGGCCCTTGCACTCAAGTGGCTCCAATATGCCGAAAGCGCCGTGCCTCCATTGCGGCGGAATTCCACTGGCTCCATTACGCCGAAAAGATGAACCGGGCTCCCTTCTATGCGCCGTAGGGTGACGGCACTATCGCGTCTATCGCGAAGGCCCGATGGGGTGCGCGAGCTCCGATTTGGATCGGTGAGGACATACACAGGCGCAGAAAGGTTGCGAAAATGACGCAATGGATGCACTGGATAAGCTGGATCGCCTGATATTGCGCACGCTGCAAGCAGACGGGCGGGCGACGTACGAGCAGCTTGCCGAACAGGTCGGCCTCTCGCCCAGCGCCGTCCTCCGCCGGGTCAAGCGTCTCGAAGAAGGCCGCGTCATTGACCGATACGTTGCTCTTGTCAAGCCCGAATCTGTGGGGTTGGGCCTCACTGCCTACATAAACGTCAGGCTCGAGAAACACACGGAGATCCACAAGCGCAATCCCATGGACGTCTTCCGCGCGAGCGTCCAGACTTGGCCGGAAGTCGTCGAATGCGCGGCGTTAACCGGTGATATGGACTACTTGATGCGCGTTGTTGTTGCCGATATGGCGCATTACAGCCGTTTCATCATGGAAACGCTGCTCAAGCACCCGAGTGTGGAAGACTGCAAGACAAGCTTTGTGCTCGACAGGGTCAAGACCACAACGGCAGTTCCCGTATAAAAACTGTTGGAACGGCGCGATTTTCTTGCCATCACCTCGAAAAACGTCACCGGGCCGGCACTTATCGGCATTGTCTGACTTGCTTGCTAGGTGAAAACCCTTATATTGGGAGCATGCTCAGTGCAAGTTCCCTTCTCACGGCGTCGCTCGGCGCTGGCCCTTTCTTCAAAGTGCCAGCGGCTGAACCGCGCTTGCCGGACGATCCAGGTCAGCCGGCGGTCCTCGTGCCGATACGTTCCATTGGTCCGGGCGAGCGCGAGCGAATCGCGCGCCACCTGCTCGATCTCGATCTTCACGACCGCTTCCTGCGTTTTGGCTATGCCGCTTCGGATGAGCAAGTGCGCCATTACGTCGACTCGCTCGATTTCGAACGTGACGAGATATTCGGCATTTACAACCGGCGTCTCGAAATCATCGCAATGGCCCACTTGGCGTTTCCGCCGGCAGATCAGCCAATCGATTGCGCGGAGTTCGGTGGGTCCGTGTCGAAGCAAGTCCGTGGTCGTGGCTATGGCGCGCGACTATTCGACCGCGTCATCGTCACCGCGCGAAATGAGGGCATCGGCATGCTTTTTATCCACGCACTCAGCGAAAACGCCGCAATGCTCAAGATCGCGCGCAAAGCTGGCGCCACGGTCGCCCGCACCGGCTCCGAAGCCGAGGCGCATCTGCAGCTGCCGAAGGCCGACTTCGACAGTCGCATGGCCGAAATTGCGCTCGATAACTTCGGCGAAATCGACTTCCAGCTGAAGGCCCGGGCCATGCAGTTCTGGGGCTTTCTTCACCGAATGCAGGCAATCCGCCGCGGCGCGCGGTCGACGACCGAACACACCGAGTCATAGGTAGCGGCAGGGGGTCGCGGTCGGGTTGGCAGGCGCCAACTTGCCGGGGAGGCGTTCACCTTTCCGGTATCCTTGCGCTTCCCCAACTACGCCCTCCAGCAGTGGCCGACCCTCACCCTGAGCGCACCCCCGTCGAACGGGAAGACAAACGAAGCTTTCTGCAGAAGCTGGCCGAATTCATCCACCCGGGACCGGATTCGCGCGATGAGCTGATCGAAACGCTGGCCGACGCGGAGGACAACGACGTGATCGGCGCCGAGTCGCGCGTGATGCTCGAAGGGGTGCTGCGCATGGCCGACATGACGGCGGGCGACGTGATGGTGGCGGCGCCGCGCATGGATCTGCTGGACATCGACGCTTCCCTTGATTCGCTCATTCATGTCGTGATCGATACGGCGCATTCGCGCTTTCCAGTCTACGAGGGCGAACGGGAAAACATCATCGGCATCCTGCTTGCGAAGGACTTGCTCAAGCTGCAGCGTGCGCCGGGGTTGAACGTGCGTGCCTTGTTGCGGCCGGCGACTTTTGTGCCGGAGAGCAAGGGACTTAATGACCTGCTGCGGGAGTTCCGCGGCAATCGCAACCACCTTGCGATCACGATCGATGAGTTCGGCCGCGTTGCCGGCCTCATCACCATCGAGGATGTGCTCGAGCAGATCGTCGGTGAGATCGAGGATGAGTTCGACATCGGCGAGGAAGAGGGCGACATCTTTGGCCTGGCCGATCACACCTACCGCGTCTCTGGCGATACGCCGATCGAGCGCGTGGCCGAGGCCTTCGGCATCTTGTTCGATGAAGACGCGCTGAGCGAAGACTTCGACACCATCGGCGGCTTGATTGCGCACGAGATGGGTCATGTGCCCAAGCGGGGCGAGCACCACGCGCTGGGCGGCTTCGACTTCGTGGTGCTTCACACCAAGGGCGGCGCTGTGCGCTGGTTCAAGGTCTCGCCCGCGCGCGGCGACGACGCTGCAGATTGAACACGACGCTGCTTCGCGCGTTCGGTTTCGCGCTAGCCGGCGGGGCGCAAGCGGCGTCGATTGCCTGGCCGTGGGGCGGTCGCCCGCTCTGGTGGCTTCAACTGCTGTCTTTGGCTGCATTGGTCCGGCTGCTTGACGGCTTGCGCCTCCATGCCGCGTCGAAGTCGTGGCGCAGGAGCTTCGGTCTTGGCTGGGCCTTTTCGATCGCGTGGCTTTGCGGCAACTTCTGGTGGCTCTTCATCTCGATGCACACCTACGGAGGCATGGCCTCCCCGCTGGCGGCGCTGGCAGTCTTTGCGCTGGCGGCGGCGCTGGGGCTTTACTATGCCGCCGCTTGCGCCGTGTATGTCGCGTGGAGGCCGGTCCGACCGCTTTGGCGCCCGATATTCTTCGCGGCGCTCTGGACATTGGCCGAATTGATTCGCGGCTATTGGTTCACGGGTTTCCCGTGGGGTGCCGGCGGCTATGCGCACGTCGACGGACCGCTCGCAATGTTCGCGCCCTTGATCGGCGTGTATGGCATCGGAGCGCTCGCTGCACTCGTCGCTGCGGCGATGGCCCAATGCATGCATCTCGACTATCGCCTCAAGCGATCGTGGCTGGCACCGACGGGTGTGCTGGTCGCGCTCGGCGGGCTGGCTTCATTGGGCGCGGCGGACGTTACTGCAATCGCAACGAAACCGCCGCCCCAGCTGCAAGTCGCGCTGCTCCAGGGCAATATTCCGCAGGACCAGAAGTTCATTCCCGGAGGGGGTATTGCCACGGCACTCGAATGGTACGGCGTGCAATTGCGAGATGCGACTGCTTCGCTCGTCGTCACGCCCGAAACCGCGCTGCCATTGCTGCCGAGCCAGTTGCCGCCGGGTTATCTCGATGCCGTGGCGGCGCGTTATGCAGGCGACGCCCAAGCGGCAATCGTTGGCTTGCCAATGGGCGACCGGGGGGGCTACACGAACACGGTGCTTGGATTCAAGTCGGGTCAGGCCACGACGTATCGCTACGACAAGCATCATCTTGTGCCGTTCGGCGAGTTCGTGCCGGGCATGTTCCGCTGGTTCACCGAGATGCTGAGCATCCCGCTGGGCGACTTCGGTCGTGGCGGGCTGCCGCAGCCGCCCTTTGAGTGGCGCGGCCAGCGCATCGCGCCGAACATCTGCTACGAGGACTTGTTTGGCGAGGAGATCGGCGCGAATTTTCGCGACGAGGCGACTGCGCCGACCATCCTGCTCAACGTCAGCAACATCGCGTGGTTCGGCGACTCGGTCGCGATCGACCAGCACCTGGCCATCTCGCGCATGCGCGCGCTCGAGTTCCAGCGGCCGATGGTGCGCGCCACCAACACCGGCGCCACGGTGGTGATCGACCACCATGGCGTCGTGACGCAGTCGTTACCGCGACTCACGCGCGCTGTGCTGGTGGCGATGGTGGAGGGGCGCAACGGACTCACGCCGTATGCGGGCTGGGTCTCGCGATTCGGGCTGGTGCCGATATGGATTGCGGCGATGCTCGTGATTGCAATCACGATCCTGTCCGGGGTGCTTCGGCGCCGCAGATAGGGCGGCCAGACCGTTCGGCGACGAACGGCGCCATAGCGGTGCTGCCCTCGAGGCGTGCAGATCTCTCGCCGAGGATGCTGGCCTTGCCTGATGAGCTCGCTCATCGCGCCCGTTCGGCCAGCGCCAGGTGTGCGATTTCCTTGCAGCCCGGAGAGCCAATGAATGAATGGATGGAAGCCAGCATCGAATCGGTGACCCCGGGGCCGGCGATGAGTTATGCGCCTTTCGCATCGACTGCCTTGGGCGCAGTGCGGGCCAGATTGCCGGGCGTGTGGCTGAAGGCGACGATGATGCCGCCGGGCATCGCGATGTCGGCCGTGTAGGGCCCAATGGCGGCGCCCCCGTAAAATCACCGGCTTTCGCGGACTCCGTCCGCGCTTGTGTGCTCTTTGTCCGGTCTACGCCGGCCAGTCTCATGTTGACCTTCCAGCAAATCATTCTCAAATTGCAGTCGTACTGGGCCGAGCAGGGCTGCGCATTGCTGCAGCCCTACGACATGGAAGTGGGTGCAGGCACCTCGCACACCGCGACATTTCTGCGTGCGCTGGGGCCGGAGCCGTGGAAGGCGGCCTATGTTCAACCGAGCCGCCGTCCCAAGGACGGTCGCTATGGCGAGAATCCGAACCGCATGCAGCATTACTACCAATACCAGGTCGTGCTGAAGCCCGCGCCGTCGAACATCCTCGAGTTGTACGTGGGCAGCCTCGAAGCACTCGGCTTCGATCTGAAGAAGAACGACATCCGCTTCGTCGAAGATGATTGGGAGAACCCGACTCTCGGTGCGTGGGGACTGGGTTGGGAGGTTTGGCTCAACGGCATGGAAGTCACGCAGTTCACTTACTTTCAGCAGGTCGGCGGCATCGACTGCAAGCCGATCACGGGTGAGATCACCTACGGTCTCGAACGCCTCGCGATGTATTTGCAAGGTGTGGACAACGTCTATAACCTGACGTGGACGGATGGCCTGACGTATGGCGATGTCTACAAGCAGAACGAAGTCGAACAGTCGACCTACAACTTCGAGCACAGCGACGCCGAGTTCCTGTTCACGGCCTTTTCCGCCCACGAGAAGCAGGCGAAGCACCTGATGGAACAACAGCTTGCATTGCCTGCGTACGAGCAGGTTCTGAAGGCCGCACACAGCTTCAACCTGCTGGATGCGCGCGGCGCCATCAGCGTGACCGAACGTGCTGCCTACATCGGCCGCATCCGCAACCTCGCGCGCAGCGTTGCGCAAAGCTATTACGAGAGCCGCGAGCGGCTCGGCTTCCCGCTCGCACCTCGCGAGTGGGTTGCGCAAATTCCGAAGAAGGCCGCCTGAGCGATGAGCATGAATCACAACAAGAACCTGCTGGTCGAACTGTTCGTTGAAGAATTGCCGCCGAAGGCATTGCGCAAGCTCGGCGACGCGTTTGCGGGTGTGCTGCGAGATCAACTCGTCGCGCAAGGCCTGGCTGGTGGCGGCTCGGTGCTGACGGCATTTGCATCGCCGCGCAGGCTGGCGGCGCACTTGACGGACGTCGCGCCGCACGCGGCAGACAAGGCTGTTTCGCAAAAGCTGATGCCGGTCTCCGTCGGGCTCGATGCCTCGGGCGGCGCGACGCCGGCTTTGCTGAAGAAATTGACTGCGCTCGGTGCCGATGCATCGGCAGTGGCCGGGCTCAAGCGCGCGCAGGATGGCAAGGCCGAGGCGCTGTTCTACGAGAGCACGGTGAAGGGCGCGACGCTTGCGGAAGGGTTGCAGAAGGCGCTGGCCGAAGCCATTGCGAAGCTACCGATTCCCAAGGTCATGAGCTATCAGCTCGAGGCCAATTGCGAGTTGCCGGGCTGGAGCAGCGTGAGCTTCGTGCGACCCGCGCATGGCCTCGTGGCGCTGCACGGCAGCGATGTGTTGCCGGTCGAAGCGCTTGGCCTCCAGTCGGGCCGAGACACGCACGGCCACCGCTTCGAAGCGAAGGTCGATCCGGTCGTGCTGCGCGATGCCGACAGCTATGCGCAGCAACTTGCCGACGAAGGCGCGGTGATCGCAAGCTTCGACGCGCGCCGCAGCGACATCGCGCGGCAGCTTGCCGCTGCGGCGGCGAAGGTGGGCGGCGGCGCAAAGCCGATCGAAGACGATGCGCTGCTCGACGAAGTGACGGCGCTGGTCGAGCGCCCCAACGTGCTCACTTGCGCGTTCGAAAAAGAGTTCCTTGCCGTGCCGCAAGAGTGCCTGATCCTCACCATGAAGGCCAACCAGAAGTACTTTCCGCTGGTCGATGCGCACGACAAGCTCACCAACAGGTTCCTCGTCGTCAGCAACATCAGCCCGGACGACGCGAGTGCAGTGATCCAGGGCAATGAACGTGTCGTGCGCCCGCGCCTGGCAGATGCGAAGTTCTTCTTCGACCAGGACCGCAAGAAGACGCTGGCTTCGCGCGTCGAGTCGCTGGGCAAGGTGGTCTATCACAACAAGCTGGGTACGCAGGGCGAGCGCGTTGAGCGCGTGACGCGCATTGCAGGTCGGATCGCTGAGAAATTGAAAGAGACGACTGGAGCGGATGACACGCTTTCGGCGCTGGCAATGATGGCTGCCCAACTGGCGAAAGCCGATCTCGTCACTGACATGGTCGGCGAGTTCCCCGAGCTGCAAGGCACGATGGGCCGCTACTACGCACTGCACGACGGGCTTCCAGGCGAAGTGGCCGACGCAATCGAGGACCACTACAAACCGCGCTTTGCGGGCGACACGTTGCCGCGCGGCGATGTCGGCGTGGTCGTCGCGCTGGCCGACAAGCTCGAAACGCTGGTGGGCATGTTCGGTATCGGCAACTTGCCGACCGGCGACCGCGATCCTTTTGCGTTGCGCCGGCATGCGTTGGGCATCGTGCGCATGCTGGTCGAACGAGCATTGCCCCTGCACTTCCACGAACTGACGCGGCTCGCGTACGAGGCGTTCGGCCCGCTGCTGGCCAAGGACCCGTCGGTGGAGCTCGACGAGTTCCTCATCGAGCGGCTCAAGGGCTACCTCAAGGACACCGGCTATTCGGCTCCGGAGGTCGATGCCGCCGTGTATGCGCGCAAGCTCACCGAATGGTCGAGCCTGCCGAAACGACTTGCCGCCGTTCGCTCGTTCGCCGTGCTGCCCGAGGCACCCGCACTGGCCGCTGCCAACAAGCGCATCGGCAATATCCTGAAGAAGTCGTCCGAATCGGCGGACGCCCAGGTGACCGATGCGCTGCTGCAAGAGCCCGCCGAGAAGGCGCTGCGTGCCGCGATGCAACAGGTCGTCCCCACCGCCGACGCGCAATTCGACGCCGGCGACTACACCGCATCGCTGCAATCCCTGGCCGCGTTGCGCGCGCCGGTCGATGCCTTCTTCGACGGCGTGATGGTCAATGCCGAACAGGCAGACTTGCGGCTGAACCGCCTGGGCCTGCTCAAGTCGCTGCACGAGTCGATGAACCGCGTGGCGCAACTGGAGCGGCTCGCAACCTGAGGCCATTGTCATGAAGCTCGTCATCCTCGACCGTAACGGCTCCATCAACGTGCACCGCGAAGACTTCGTCAAGAGCGAGATCGAGTGGACGCCGTTGCCCAGCGCGCTGGAAGCGATTGCGCGGCTCAACCATGCGGGTTGGCATGTGGTAATCGCGTCCAACCAGTCGGGGCTGGGTCGCGGGTTGTTCGACGTGGCGTCGCTCAACCAGATGCACGCGAAGATGCACAAGATGCTCGCGGCCGTGGGTGGCAAGGTCGATGCGGTGTTCTATTGTCCGCACAGCCCCGATGAGAACTGCGAATGCCGCAAGCCGAAGCCGGGTTTGTTCCTGCAGATCGGCGAGCGCTTCGGCGTCGATCTTTCCGGCGTGCCGACGGCGGGCGACAGCCTGCGCGATGTGCAGGCGGGCGCGGCGGCCGGGTGCGAGCCGCACCTGCTGCTGACCGGCATGGGCGAGGCGTGCCGCGGCATCATGCCATTGCCGCCCGAGTACCCGCCCGGAACGCAGGTGCATGACAACCTGGCGGCTTTCGTCGATTTCCTGCTGGCGCGCGAAGAGCGCGAAGACAAGGCGGCGCTGGCGGCGCCGCAAGACTGACATTGTTTCCATTGCACAAGAAGACCGACTCCATGGCATTGCTTCGTTCCATTCTTCACATGCTGTGGATGCTCGTCACCGTGATCCCGTGGGGCCTCATCATGGTGGTCGCCTCGATCTGGCGCCGGGGCGAGCCGCTGTGGTGGATGGCAGTGCGCTGGCTCAGCTGGGCGATTGGCGGCGCGCGCGTGATCCTCGGCATCGAGACGCGCGTGACCGGCATGGAGAACCTGCCGCAGGACAAGCGTGCCGGCGCAGTGCTGTTGGTCAAGCACCAGTCGACCTTCGAGACCTTCCTGATGCCGACGCTGATGTCGCATCCGCTGGCCTATGTGTTCAAGAAGGAGCTGATCTATGTGCCTTTCTTCGGCTGGGCGATGGCGCGGCTCGACATGATCCACATCGATCGCAGCCAACGTGCGCAGGCGTTCAACAAGGTGGTCAGCCAGGGCCGAGCGCTGCTGGCGCAAGGCATCTGGATCATCATGTTTCCCGAGGGCACCCGCATTCCGCGCGGGCAGAAGGGCACCTACAAGTCGGGCGGCACACGGCTTGCCTGCGAGACCGGCGCGCCGGTGGTGCCCATTGCCGTGACCTCGGCGAAGGTCTGGCCGCGCAAGGCCTTCATCAAGCGGCCGGGCATCGTGGATGTGTCGATCGGGCCCGCGATTCCGAGCGTTGGCCGCAAGCCCGACGAGTTGATGCGCGAAGTCGAAGCATGGATCGAAGCAGAGATGCGTCGGCTCGACCCCGAGGCGTATCCATGACGCACACTTCAAGGCCAAGGGGCTGACGCCATGCGCGGGCTGCTGCAATACACGCTGGACCTGTTCGACAGTCTGTCGGCGGACGCGCACGAGTTGGCGGTGCCGTCGACGAAGAAGCCCCCGCGCGCAGATCATGCTGCGCCGATGACCCCGGCCGCCCAGGCCGCTCCGGCCACCGCGGCCGTTCCCGGAGCTGATCCTGTCAAGAGCACATCGAAGCCCGAAATATCGCTGGCCGATTCGCTGACCCCCGCGCGTTTCGTGCATCCGCGCGCCACGCGCGAGGCCACGCTCGGCAATGCGCGGGTGGCCTACGAATTCACGCGCGGCCAGCGGCGGACGATCGGTTTCGTGGTCGGTGCAGAAGGGCTGTCGGTCAGGGCGCCGCGCTGGGTGGCGTTGCGCGATGTCGATGCGGCACTGCAGGAGAAGTCGGCGTGGATCCTTCGCAAGCTGGCCGAGGTCGACCAGCGCTATGCAAAGCTGGAAGCAACGCGCATCGAGTGGCGCGACGGCGTGAGCTTTCCGTTTCTCGGCGAACCCGTGGTGGTCCGGCTCGACCCGAAGCACGGGTTCAAGGGCGTTGGCGCGGTGCTCGAAGCCAGCGACCCGACGATGCCGAAGACATTGCGCATGGCGCTCGCGCACAACGCGACGCCTGAGCAGATTCGCGATGCTGCGCAAGCGTGGCTCTCGCGGCAGGCGCGGCGCATCTTCATCGAGCGGCTCGACCATTTCGCGCCGCGGCTCGGCGTGCAATGGACCAAGCTGTCGCTCTCGAATGCGTCCACGCGCTGGGGCAGTGCGAGCATCGACGGCGCGATTCGCCTGCACTGGCGACTCATTCACTTCCGGATGCCGGTGATCGACTACGTGGTCGCGCACGAACTGAGCCATCTGCGCGTGATGGACCATAGCCCGCGCTTCTGGGAAACGGTGGAGAGCGTGGTGCCGGACTACGGTGTGCTGCGCAAGCAACTCAAGGACGAGACGATCCCGCGCTGGTACTGATTGAACACCCCCGAAGCGCCTGCGGCGCCTCCCCCTCCAGGGGGCGCACCCAGCGGCCCGGCAAAGCCGGTTCCGCGGGTGCCCACGAACAGACTTCGCCGTGCTCGTCCTGGTTTCATGCGTCGCGAGTCACGCGATAGCGGGGTGGAAATAAAACACCCCCGAAGCGCCTGCGGCGCCTCCCCCTCCAGGGGGCGCACCCGGCGGCCCGGCAAAGCCGGTTCCGCGGGTGCCCACGAACAGACTACGGCGTGCTCGTGCGTCGCCGGTCCCGCGATAGCGTGGTGGCTGAAGTGAGGCGAAGCTCTCTGGAAAAAGCGCGTGCCTTATGGTCCATCCGGACTGGCAACTGGCAACTGGCAACTGGCAACTGGCGACTGGCGACTAGTGCTGGCAGACGCCATGATCGCGCCTCACGGGAGCCAGCCGGGAGGCTGGGATGTTCATGGCGGTGAACGCCGGTTGATCCGGACCAGCGCGAGTCAGCGCGCCCAGGCCATGCCGCCATCGACGACGAGCGTCGCGCCCATCACATAGTCGCCCGCGCGCGATGCCAGGTAGATCGCCGCGCCGGCCATGTCCTCCGGCGTGCCGATGCGGCCGGCAGGGATTTGTCCCCTGACCTCATCGGCATGGTCGCGCGCCTCCTTGTTCATGCTGGATGCGAACGCACCTGGCGCGATCGCGCTGACGGCGATGCGTTCCTGCGCCAGGCGCAGCGCCATGCGCTTGGTGAGGTGGATCAGGCCGGCCTTGCTGGCGGCGTACGAGTACGTCTCCTGCGGGTTGATCGACACGCCGTCTATCGATGCGATGTTGATCACCTTGGACAGGTGGTCGGTGGCGGCGGCCTTGAGCATCGGTGTGAGCGCCTTCGTCAGGAAGAAAGGCGTCTTGAGGTTCAGGTCGACCACCTTGTCCCAGCCGCTTTCGGGGAAGTCGCCGTACGGCGCACCCCATGCGGCACCAGCGTTGTTGACGAGGATGTCGAGCGTCTTTTCATGTCTCGAATAAGCCTCGACCAGGGCCTGTGCGCCTTCGAGGGTCGACACGTCGGCCGGCAGCGAAACGCATTGGCCGAAGGCCGACAGTTCCTTGGCGGTCTGGTCGCAGGCATCCGCCTTGCGCGCGGAGATATAGACGCGGGCGCCTTGTGCCAGATAGCCCTCGGCGATCATGCGGCCGATGCCGCGCGAGCCGCCGGTGATGAGGGCGGTGCGGCCATTGAGGGAGAAGAGTTGTGTGGTGTCCATGCGTTGCTCCTGAAGGAGCGCGCAGCTTAGTGCCGGTCGTTGCCTCTTTCGGTCGCCAATGCGCCAACCTGGCGCGCGCTCGACGCGGGCTTGGCCATTGCGGGGGCATTGCGGGGGGCGGGCGCAGTCGTCGAGATGACCCGGGGAGTTGGGATGGAGGTGCTGATCGCGCTGCGGTGCCCGGCCGCCACTTCTCGCGAGCATGTTTTGGTCGTGCTGTCAACGCCCCCAGTGATGGGGAAATGGCAGTGCCTCACTCGTATGCTTGGGCATGAATGCCAGTTCCGACAGGCCGATGACCACACCAAACTTTCAGACAGGGGAGGAGTTCGTCGACTCCTACCTGATCAGCCATTACCCGACCAGCCTGATCGACGTGCGCCAGTTCAAAGGCGATCGTCGCCTTACGCTGCGGCCCGTGATGCCACAGGACAACCAGTTGCTGGCGGACTTGATCAATCGCTTGTCGGAGCGCTCGCGCTCGCGTCGATTTCCCAACGCTCAATTGCCGGCGTCGGCTGACGAGTTGGCGAGCCTGGCCTGCGTCGACTACCGCCGTCACCTTGCCTTGGTCGTGGCAGTTCACGAATCTGGCCGGGAGCGGCTGGTGGCGGAAGCGCGCTACCTGATCGACCCCGACGGCCAAAGCGCGGAATTCATGCTGATGGTGGACGATCGCTGGCAACGCCAGGGCATTGCGACATGGGCTTTGCGTGCATTGAGCAACGCAGCCCATGCGGCCGGCGTCAGCTGGTTGCGTTGCGATGTGCTGGCCGACAACGAGCCGATGCTGGCACTGATGCGGCACGCCGGCTTTTGCTGCACGGTCGACCGCAGCGATGGCGACATCGTGCATGCGGAGACGCGGTCGCGTGCGTTAATTGCGCGCGCCTCGGCGCCGCGGGCCAAGCCGTTTGCGTCGGTATTGCGATGGCTGGAATGCCTCCTTGCCACGGACGCGCCGTTCAGCCGGTCGACGACGACAACGCAGCGTTGATTTCCGCAAAGCCGGGGCGGAGGGCAACAGGGTCCTCCAGGCACCGTAGCTGAAGCTCGCGCCAACGTGCGAGCGCCGTATCGTCGGCGTCGTGGCTGCGATCGAGCAACTCTTCCAGCAGGCAGCCGAAGGCGCGCACCTCGATGCGCTCGAGCGCCGGGGCCTGCGCACCGGTGCCGACGAACGATGCCGCGCCGAAGTCGCCGAGCATCGCCCGGCCTGCGCCATCATGGAGGATGTTGTGGCCGTAGAGATCGCCATGCAGGATGCCGCGCTCGTGCAGTTGCTGGGCGGCACAGGCTACCTGCCGCGCAACGGCAAGCGCCGTGGCCAGCGGCCAGCTTGCGTGCTCGTCATAGATGTCTCGCGTACACGAGTGGAAGCCGGGGGGACCGGCCAGGTTGCGAAAGTGAGGCGGCACCAGTTCGAGCACCAGCGCCTCGACGTCTTCGGGGTGGTTGGCGATGCGGCCGTGTACCGCGATCAGCCCGTCGTTCTCGCCGGCCGCCATGCAGGCTGCCATCTCGCTGTGCGGCCAGCCGTCGCTGGTTACGGCACCCTTGAACAGTTTCACCGCCACCGCTTCGCCCGCATCGGCCGTGCGCTGCCACGTGCCCCGGTGAATGAGGCCGGATGCACCTTCGCCGAGCCGTTGCTCGAGCGTGAGCTGTGACCAGTCGATGACGGGTACGGCTTGCCGCGACAACGCGGCAGCTTCATTGGCATCGCTGAAAGGATTGCCGGCGCAGGCCAGCCAGGCCAGCCGTGGCAGTTGCAGCAACCATTCCGGCAAGGTGTTGAAACGGTTGGCCGAGATGCGCAGCAGTTCGAGGCGGAGGCAACTCGCCATGTCCTCGGGCAGCGAACGCAGGCGATTGCCGGCCAGCATGAGCTTCTGCAATCGCGGAAAGCGATCCCAGCCCGCGGGCAATGATTCGATGGCGTTGTCGGTCAGGATCAGCCAGCGCAGTCGCTCGGGCAGGGCGCTCGCGGGCACGTCGCGGATCTGGCAGGACTTGAAGCCGATCATCTCCAGCGAGTGGCAGGCGCCGAGCGACGCGGGCAACGCAGTGAAGCGGTTTTCGGAACAGAAGAGGATGCGCAGGCGATGCAGCCGCGCCATGTCGTCGGGCAGGCTTTGCAGCGCATTGCGCGTGAGGTTCAGTACCTCGAGCGTGTCGGCAAGGTCGAATATTTCGCGTGGAAATTCGGTCAGTCCGCAGGAGAGGTCGAGCCAGTGGTGGCCAGCCAGTTCGCCGCTGCGAAGCTGCGCGAGCGTGTGCCCCTTCAACACGGGTCAGGGCGCGCCGAAGCGGTAGACACCCTGCGCATCGACGGTGCGCTTGAGTTGGCCCGCGAATCGCAGCAGATGCAGGTGCGCCACTGTTTCACCCATGGCAAAGGTCATCTGGTGCAGGTCGAGCGGGCGCTTGAACATGATCGGCAATGCTTCGGCCGCGGTGTGCGGCTGCTCCGTGCAGGCCGCGAGCATTTCAGCAAGCCGGTCGCGGTGGTGTTCCTGCAGTTGCCCGACGCGGCGATGAACGCCGGTGAAGGGCTTGCCGTGCGAGGGCAGGCCGAGCGTGTCTTCAGGCAGTTCGAGAAAGCGTTCGATGCTGTCGAGGAACAGGCGCAGCGGGTTTGCGTCCGGCTCGCCGGCATGCACGCTCACGTTGGTCGAGATGCGCGGCAGCATCATGTCGCCGCCGACGAGGGCATGCAGCTCATCGCAATACAGCGCGATGTGCTCGGGTGCGTGGCCGTAGCCGCTGATGCATTTCCAATCGCGACCGCCGATCTGTACCGTGTCGCCGTCGAGCATGCGTACGAAGGTGTCGGGCACGCCGGGCACCAGGTTGCGGTAGTAGTTGCTGCGTCCGCGGATCGTGGCGACGGCTCCAGGGTCCGTCAGGCCGTGTGCAGCGAAGAAGTCGGCTGCGGCGTCGCCGCCGGCCAGGGTGTCGCTGGCATCGGGACTGGTGAGCGTGCGGGCCACGTGGTAGTCGGTGGAACTGATCCACAGCGGCACTTTCCAGCGCGCGCACAGCCAGCCGGCCAGGCCGATGTGATCGGGGTGCATGTGCGTGACGATCACGCGCAGGATCGGCATGCCTTCGAGTTGTGTCGCGAAGATGTCTTCCCATTGCTTGCGCGACGCATCGTGCGCGATGCAGCAATCGATTACCGTCCAGCCTTCGACGCCGTCGATGGTGTCGCGCAGCAGCCAGAGGTTGATGTGGTCCAGCGCAAAGGGCAGCGCCATGCGAATCCAGCGCACGCCGGGCAGGACCTCGTGGGCAATGCCCGGAGTTGGCAAGAAGTCGCCCAGGGGGTAATGGAGTTCGCGTTCGAGCAAGTTCATGTACTATTGACGTTTACGTAAACGTCATGGGTGAATCGCCCATTGTAGGTACAGCGGCCCGATCGTGCTGTCGCACCCGCAACGGCCCTCACCCTCATCCGGATGGAATCGCAGACTTTTACCATCAGCGAGCTCGCCAGGGAATTCGACCTGACCACGCGCGCGATCCGTTTTTACGAGGACAGGGGCCTGCTCACGCCCATGCGCAGCGGCCCGGGCGGCCGGCAGCGCGTGTACACGGCGCGCGATCGCGCGCGGCTCTTGCTGACCCTGCGTGCCAAGCGGCTCGGCCTGAGCCTGACCGAGGCGAAGGAAATCCTCGACATGTACGACAGCCCGCGCGACACGGTGCCGCAATTGCAGCGCTTCCTGGGCGTCCTGGGTGCGCACCGGGCGCAGTTGGAGGGTCGGCAGGCCGAATTGCAAGCCAACCTGGACGAGGTGCGCGAGCAAGAGAAAAAGACGCGCATCACGCTGGCAAGGGCGCTCAAGGCCAAGGCCGGTTGAAATGAAACACCCTCGATGCGCCCGCGGCGCCTCCCCCTCAAGTCCCCTCGAGGGGGCGCACCCGGCGATCCGGCAAAGCCGGTTCCGCGGGCGCCCACGAACAGACGTCGCAGTGCTCGTCCCTGGTTCTTGTGTTCGCAGCTCACGCGATCGCGACGTTGAACTGAAATGATCAACCCAGTCTATTAACGCTCATTGGACAATACCTTTCATGTCAGACAATCTCCCGGACCTTTTCGCGCACAACCGTCACTGGGCCTCGCAGATGGAGCGAGATCGCCCCGGCTTCTTCACCGGCCTGGTGAAGCAGCAGACGCCCAAGTACATGTGGATCGGCTGCTCCGACAGCCGCGTGCCCGCCAACCAGATCACCGGCCTGGAGCCGGGCGAGGTGTTCGTGCACCGGAACGTGGCCAACATCGTGGTGCACTCCGACCTGAACGCTCTGTCGGCGATCCAGTTCGCGGTGGAGCGCCTGAAGGTGCAGCACATCATGGTGGTCGGCCACTACGGCTGCTCCGGCGTGCAGGCGGCCATGGAAGGCGCGCGCATCGGCATCGCCGACAACTGGATCCGTCACATCCAGGACGTGCGCGACCGGCATCGCGTGCTGCTCGAGACCGTTGCGCCGGAGTCGCGCGCCGATGCGCTGTGTGAACTCAACGTGACGGAGCAGGTGGTCAACGTGGCGGTCAGCACCGTGATGGTCGATGCCTGGAGCCGCGGCCAGAACGTGAGCATCCATGGCTGGGCCTTCGGCGTGCATGACGGCCTGCTGCAAGATCTTGGCCTGACGGCCGACAACAGCAAGCCGCTGGACAGCCTCTACAAGGCGGCCGTCCAGCGCATCCGCTACAAGTGGAGCGGGAACGGCAACGGGATGCACCACAATTCGGAGGTCGTCAAGGAGGCTTGAAAGAGCATGTTCCCGCAACGACTCGACTCCCCGCTCGCGTACGACATTGCCAAGGCGCTGATCGACGGTTTCAATCGCCATTACCGGCTGTTTCGTGCGGAATCCTCGCGTGCCAAGCATCGGTTCGAAACGGCCGACTGGCATGGTCAGCAGCGCGCCCAGCGCGAGCGCATCGAGTTCTATGACCTGCGCGTGAACGAGGCCGTGGCCCGGCTTGAGAAGGAGTTCAGGGCGGGCGAACAGCCGATGGACGTCTGGCACCAGACCAAGCTGCACTTCATCGGGCTGCTGGTGAACCACCACCAGCCCGAACTCGCCGAGACTTTCTTCAACTCGGTCACCACGAAGATCCTGCACCGCGCGTATTTCCAGAACGACTTCATCTTCGTGCGGCCGGCTATCAGCACCGAGTACATCGAGCCGCGCGGCGCACCGCATTTCCGCGCCTACTACCCCACGCACGACGGACTGGCCGACACCGTCGAGCGGGTGATCGACGACTACGCGCTGCTTGGCACCTTTGCCAACCGACGGCGCGATGCCGAGCGCGTGGCGGCTGCGATCCTCGGGCGCTTTCACCAGGTCAAGCTGCGGGCCAATTTCCAGTTGCAGGTGCTGTCGGGCCTGTTCTATCGGAACAAGGGCGCCTACCTGGTCGGCAAGATCATCAACGGTTTTGTCGAACTGCCGTTTGCGCTGCCCATCCTGCATGACAGCAAGGGTCACTTCTACGTCGATGCGACGTTGTTCGGCGAGGACGACCTGCAGATGCTGTTCAGCTTTGCGCGTGCCTACTTCATGGTCGACATGGAGGTGCCCTCGGCCTATGTGCAGTTCCTGCGGTCGCTGATGCCGCGCAAGCCGCGCGCCGAGATCTACAACGCGCTGGGGTTGGCGAAGCAGGGCAAGACCCTGTTCTACCGTGACTTCCTGTCGCACCTGAATTATTCGAGCGACAAGTTCCGCATTGCGCCCGGCATCAAGGGCATGGTGATGCTGGTCTTCGACCTGCCGTCGTTCCCGTACGTGTTCAAAGTCATCAAGGACTTCTACCCGCCGCAGAAAGAGACGACGCGCGAGCAGATCAAGGGCAAGTACATGCTGGTGAAGCATCACGACCGCGTGGGCCGCATGGCCGACACGCTGGAGTACAGCGACGTCGGCTTTCCACTGGATCGCTTCGAGCCCGACCTCATCGCCGAGATCGAGAAGTTCGCGCCGAGCCAACTGGAGATCGGGGATACCGACGGCAACGGCGAGATGGAAGTGGTGCTCAAGCACGTCTACATCGAGCGGCGCATGATCCCGCTCAACATCTACCTGCAGGAAGCGTTCGACCAGCTCGCCTCGCCTGACGGACCGGCCACGGCCAAGCGCGCCCGCGACCAGTTGGAGCATGCGGTGACCGAGTACGGCAATGCCATCAAGGACATGGTGGCGGCCAACATTTTTCCAGGTGACATGCTGTGGAAAAACTTCGGTGTCACGCTCAACGGCAAGGTCGTGTTCTACGACTACGACGAGATCGAATACATCACCGACTGCAATTTCCGCAAGGTGCCGGAGCCGCGCAACGAGGAAGACGAAATGAGCGGGGAGATCTGGTACAAGGTCGGCCCGAAGGACGTGTTTCCCGAGACTTTCGGCCCGTTCCTGCTGGGCAACGATTCAGTGCGCAAGGCTTTCATGGCGCACCATGCCGACTTGCTCGACGCGGCCTTCTGGCAAAGCCACAAGGAGCGCATCCAGGCCGGGCAGATGCTGGATGTATTCCCCTATGACGAGGCGCAGCGCTTTCAGCATGATGGGCACGCGCCGTATTTCTAGGCTCGCCCCCAGGCTGCGCGCACTTCGTGCGCTTCTCCCTCCCACTGCCGGGGGTAACACCGACGGCCCGGCAAGGCCGGCGGTGTTTCTTGAATGAAGATATTGCGGCCTTTTATTGTTGTGTTGTTGTTGAATTGAAGGAGTAGTTTTCATGGCTGAATCCATTGTTATCGTCGGCGCGGCGCGCACGCCCATGGGCGGTTTCCAGGGCGACTTTTCTTCTTTGGCAGCGCACGACCTTGGCGGCGCTGCGATCAAGGCTGCCGTGGAGCGAGCAGGTGTCGCGCCCGAGTCGGTGGGCGAGGTGCTGTTCGGCAATTGCCTGATGGCGGGCCAGGGTCAGGCGCCTGCGCGGCAGGCGGCCTACAAGGGCGGGTTGCCGGACAGCGCGGGCGCGGTCACGCTCAGCAAGATGTGCGGCTCGGCCATGAAGGCCGCGATGCTGGCGCACGACATGCTGCTGGCGGGCACGAATGACGTGATCGTCGCGGGCGGGATGGAGAGCATGACGAACGCGCCCTACCTCATGCTCAAGGGCCGCGGCGGCTACCGCATGGGCCATGACCGCATCTTCGACCACATGATGCTCGACGGCCTGGAGGACGCCTACCAGCCGGGCCGCTCGATGGGCACGTTCGGCGAAGACTGCGCGGCCAAGTACAGCTTCACGCGCGAGCAGCAGGATGCCTTTGCCATCGCCAGCGTCGAACGGGCCAAGAAGGCGACCGATACCGGCTTGTTCAAGGACGAGATCGCGCCCGTCACCGTCAAGGGCCGCGGCGGGGACACCGTCATCTCGATCGACGAAGGTCCGGGCAAGGTCAAGCTCGACAAGATCAAGACGCTCAAGCCGGCCTTCAAGAAGGACGGTGGCACCATCACGGCCGCATCGAGCTCGTCCATCAACGACGGCGCCGCGGCACTGGTCATGATGACCGAGTCGCATGCCAGGAAGATCGGTGCCAAGCCGCTCGCACGCCTGG
This sequence comes from Variovorax humicola, assembly GCF_037889915.1. Taxonomy (NCBI): domain Bacteria; kingdom Pseudomonadati; phylum Pseudomonadota; class Betaproteobacteria; order Burkholderiales; family Comamonadaceae; genus Variovorax; species Variovorax humicola. The sequence continues at coordinate 134,491 of NZ_JBBKZV010000010.1, forward strand.
TGGGCCACGCCACGCACGCGCAGCAACCCGAGTGGTTCTCGACCGCGCCGGTGGGGGCCGTCGGCAAGCTGTTCAAGAAGACCGGCTGGAGCGTGAAGGACGTCGACCTGTGGGAAGTCAATGAGGCCTTTGCGGTGGTGCCGATGGCGCTGATGCACGAGCTGAGCGTCTCGCACGACATCGTCAACGTGCACGGCGGCGCCTGCGCGCTGGGCCACCCGATCGGCGCCAGCGGCGCGCGCATCATGGTCACGCTGATCCATGCGCTGAAGTCGCGCGGGCTGAAGCGGGGCGTGGCCACGCTGTGCATCGGCGGCGGCGAGGGCACGGCGGTGGCGCTCGAACTGCTCTGAATTTCGATTTCCGACGGCCTGCGCGCGGCCCGGCTGGCAGCGCATTCCCAGCTTCGAAAAACAACCACCGAATCGAAGGATCTTCCGTGCACTCGCGCCTATCCCGTACCGTGCTGGCAACCCTGCTGGCATCGGCATTCCTGACGCCTGGCGTGCTGGCGCAACCCAAGCGCGACAACGCGCTGTTCGATGCCGCTACCGCCGAGCAACCGGCCGTGCTCAAGACGCTCGAAAAGCTGGTCAGCATCGAAACCGGCACCGGCGACGTGCAAGGCATCGCCAACGCGGGCAAGTTTCTCGAGGACGAGTTGAAGGCGCTGGGTTTCACCGTCATGCGCATCAAGGCCGCTGGCGGTGTGGTCGGCGACAACATCGTCGGCAAGCTCAAGGGCAAGGGCGGCAAGCACCTGCTGCTGATGTCTCACATGGACACCGTCTATCCCAAGGGAACCCTGGCCAAGGCGCCGTTCCGCGTCGAAGGCAACAAGGCCTACGGCCCCGGCATTGCCGACGACAAGGGTGGCAACGCGGTCATCCTGCACACGCTCAGGTTGCTGAAGGCCTACGGCGTGCGCGACTACGGCAGCATCACCGTGCTGTTCAACACCGATGAAGAAAAGGGTTCGTTCGGGTCGCGCGACCTGATCCAGGAAGAGGCGAAGCAGGCCGACTACGTGCTGTCGTTCGAACCCAGCCCGGCAGACGTCGAGCAGTTCCCGGTGGGCACTTCGGGCATTGCGTACGTGCAGGCCAACATCACGGGCAAGGCCTCGCATGCAGGCGCAGCGCCAGAGCTTGGCGTCAACGCGGTGGTCGAGGCAGCCGACCTGGTGTTGCGCACCATGGACATCGACGACAGGTCCAAGGGGCTGCGCTTCAACTGGACCATCATCAAGGGCGGTGGCCCGTCCAACAACATCATTCCCGACAGCGCCACGGTGAATGCGGACGTGCGCTACACGCGCAACGAGGAATTCGAAGCCGCGATGAAGACGCTGGAAGAGCGCGCGCAGAAGAAGAAGGTGCCTGGCGCCGAGGTCGCCATCGTCATCACGCGCGGACGCCCCGCCTTCTCCGGCGGCGAGGGCGGACGCAGGCTCATCGACAAGGCCGTGGGTTTCTACAAGGAAGCCGGCGGCGTCGTCGAGGTAGAGGAGCGGGTGGGTGGCGGCGGCACCGACGCGGCCTATGCGTCGCTCTCGGGCAAGCCCGTGATCGAAGGCATGGGCCTGCCGGGCTTCGGCTATCACACCGACAAGGCCGAATACGTGGTGGTCGACGCGATTCCGCGCCGGCTCTACATGGCCGCGCGCATGATCATGGACCTCGGACAAGGAAAGTAGACATGACCCCCTGGCTTTTCACTCGCTTCACTCGTGCAACTCCACCCCCCGAGAGGGCGGCGCGCCTCGCTTTGGGGCGGTCCGGCGGCGGGCGCTGATCATGTTGCTGACCGCCGACCAGGAAGCCATCCGCGACGCCGTTCGAGACTTTGCGCAAGCCGAACTGTGGCCGCACGCGCCGACGTGGGACCGGGAGCACAGCTTCCCGAAGGAAGTGCACCAAGGCCTTGCCGCGCTTGGCGCGTACGGCATCTGCGTGCCGGAGGAAGACGGCGGTGCCGGGCTCGACTACCTCACGCTTGCGCTGGTGCTCGAGGAGATCGCGGCCGGCGATGGCGGCACCAGCACGGCGATCAGCGTCACCAACTGCCCGGTCAACGCGATCCTCATGCGCTACGGCAACGCGCAGCAGAAGAAGAAGTGGCTGCATCCGCTGGCGCAGGGGCAGATGCTCGGCGCCTTCTGCCTGACCGAACCGCAGGCGGGCAGTGATGCGTCGTCCTTGCGCACCACGGCCAGGCGCGATGGCGACGGCTATGTGATCGACGGCGTCAAGCAGTTCATCACCAGCGGCAAGAACGGGCAGGTGGCCATCGTCATTGCCATGACCGACAAGGCCGCCGGCAAGAAGGGCATGAGCGCGTTCGTGGTGCCGACCGACGCGCCGGGCTACAACGTGGCGCGTCTGGAAGACAAGCTTGGCCAGCACAGCAGCGATACCGCGCAGATCAACTTCGACGGTTGCCGAATCGCGGCAGAAAACCTGATCGGCCAGGAGGGCGAGGGCTACAAGATTGCGCTGGGCGCGCTCGAAGGGGGGCGCATCGGTATTGCCGCGCAAAGCGTGGGCATGGCTCGCAGTGCGTTCGAGGTGGCGCTGGCCTACGCCAAGGAGCGGCAAGCCTTCGGCAGCGCCATCTTCGATCAGCAGGCCGTGGGCTTTCGGCTGGCCGAGTGCGCGACGCAACTCGAGGCCGCACGTCAATTGATCTGGCACGCCGCCAGCCTGCGCGACGCCGGTCGGCCCTGCCTGAAGGAAGCCGCCATGGCCAAGCTCTTCGCCAGCGAGATGGCCGAGAAAGTCTGCAGCGCCGCGATCCAGACGCTGGGCGGCTACGGCTACGTGAACGACTTTCCGCTGGAGCGCATCTACCGCGACGTGCGCGTGTGCCAGATCTACGAGGGCACTTCGGATATCCAGAAGTTGTTGATTCAGCGCTCGCTGGCCTGAGTCCGTTCTCATGGCCGAACTCCAGTGCCCCTGCGGCCGTAGCGACCAGCGTGCGCGGCCGTTGCCGTATGCGCAGTGCTGTGGCCGCTACGTCGACGACTTCGATGCCACGCCGGCGCCGGATGCCGAATCGCTGATGCGCTCGCGCTACACGGCTTTCGTGCGCGAGCGGGCCGACTATCTGCTGGCCACCTGGCATGCCAGCAAGCGGCCGTCGCGGGTGAGCTTCGACTCGGGCGTGCGGTGGCTCGGGCTGGAGGTGCGCGCGCGAAGCATGGTCGATGGCGAGCACGCCGAGGTCGAATTCGTGGCGCGCCAGCGCGATGCCACGGGCCGCGCCAGCCGGCTGGTCGAGCGCAGCCGCTTCGTGCGCGAAGGCGGGCGCTGGTATTACGTCGACGGCGGCCTGCGGTGACGTGCCTTGCGCCCGGGCGATAAAAGAACGAAAACGCGGGTGAGGCCCGCCCGGCTTGCGTAAGACGCTATCAATTCAGTAGCGGATCGGGCGATTGTGTCCATATTGGCGACAGACCGATTCCACTTGAAGTATTTATCTGGCGCGCGACAAGCGGCACACTGCAAGGCCATGTTGCGGGCGTACTGTGCGCCTGCGTGGGCCACCTTGCAGCAAGACTCGAAAGGCACATCCGATGTCCACAAGAGAAAAATACGCGCGTCCCGGAGTGCAGCAGCAGCGGCCGCCATGGCCGGCCCTTGCAGCGGCGTTGTGCCTCGCAGTGCCGGTGGCGCAGGCGCAGACTGAAGAATCGATCCGCGCGTTTTCGAGCGCGACAGGCGACCAGCCGCCCGCGCCCTGGCACTTCAGCGGGTTGCCGAACAAGGTGCCAACGAAATTCGAGGTCGTGCAGCAGGGTAACCAGCGTGTGCTCAGGGTGGAATCCGACAAGTCCTACGGAACGCTGGTCCACCGCACGCATATGCCCTTGCAGCGTGAGCCCACGCTGACCTGGCGCTGGCGTGTGGAGCAGTTCGTGCAGGGCGCCGACCTGCATGTAAAGGCCGGCGACGACGGCGCGGCCAAGCTCTGCGTGTTCTTCAACCTGCCGGCCAGCCAGCTCTCGGTCACGGAGCGCGCCCAGCTGAAATTGGCGCGCGCAGTGAGCGGTGAGGATGTGCCGACTGAAATCCTCTGCTACGTCTGGGATATCAAGGAGCCGAAGGGCAGCCAGTTCGTGAATGCGTTCACCAACCGCATGCAAATGCTGGTGCTCGAGTCCGGCCCCACATCCGCGGCTGGCGGCTGGGTGTCGGAAAAGCGCAATGTGCTCGAGGACTTCCGGCGCGCCTTCGGTCGCGAGGCGGGTACCACGGTGCCGGATGTGGCGGCAGTCGCGGTCGCGGCCGATTCGGACAACACGCAGAGTCGCGGGCTGTCCTTCTTCTCGGACATCGACCTGAAGGGCACCACGCCCGTGGAGATTGCCGGCACGAAGCCGGCGGAATAGCCTCGAACAACTTTCCATCCGCTCATGAACGATCTCGTCTCGCTCCTCGCCAGTCAGGGCCCCCTCGTAGTGTTTGTTGCCACGCTCGCGGCACGGCTGGGCGCGCCGGTGCCGGCGGTGCCGTTTCTCATCGTGGCGGGCGGGCTGTCGGTAGGCGGACAGATCTCGTTCACGGCGGTGGTGGCCGCGTCCGTGGTCGGCAACATCCTCGGCGATGGCGCATGGTTCCTGGCCGGGCGGCGCTGGGGCTATCGGGTGATGCGGCTGCTGTGCCGGATCTCCCTGTCGGCCGATTCGTGCGTGCAGCGCAGCGAATCGATTCTCGGCCGCTGGGGCGGTCTCTCGCTGATCGCGGCCAAGTTCGTGCCGGGTGTGTCGGTGGTGGCGCCGCCCATGGCCGGCGCACTGGGTATGTCGAACCTGCGCTTCCTGGCGTACGAAACGGCGGGTGCGTTGATCTGGGGGCTGGGCTTCCTGCTGGTCGGCTGCGTCTTTCATTCGGCCATCAAGGACGTGCTCGCCGTGCTGTCGCAGATCGGCATCACCGCTGCAGTGATCTGCGCCGCGCTGCTGCTGGTGTTCATCGGATGGCGCTACCGGGTGCGCCGGGCTGCGCAGGTGGCGAATGACATCGAGCACATTGCGGTCGACGTCCTGCGCGCGGCGCTGGCGAGCGGCAGCGCACCCACGGTGATCGATGTGCGCGGCGCAGCGGCGCGCGCGCTGGACACACGGGTCATTCCGGGCGCGGTCGGCATTGAACTCAAGCACTTGCCGAAGGGGCTGGGGCCGCTCGCGGATGGGCGCGAACTGGTGGTGTTCTGCGATTGTCCTGATGACGCGTCGGCGCTTGCCGGTGCGCGCCTGTTGATCGCCGCCGGCCTGCCGAGGGTGCGCGTGCTGCGAGGTGGCCTGGACGCGTGGGTCGCCGCCGAGGCGGCCGCGGCGTTGCCGCAAGCGGACGCGGTGCCGGCCTGAATCCGTGCTGCAGGGCGGGCGCCGTTGATAGGATCGGCGCATGCCCCAATTCCCATTTGACGCCGTGCTTTTCGACTGCGATGGCGTGCTGGTCGACTCCGAACCGATCACCAACGGCGTGCTGCGCGACATGCTCGAGGAACTGGGCTGGGCGCTCACGCTCGACGAATGCATGCGCACCTTCGTGGGCAAGGCGGTGAAGGACGAAGCCGCGCTCATTCAGCAGAAGACCGGCGTGGCAATCACGCCCGAATGGCTCAAGGGTTTCCAGGCGCGTCGCAACGAGGCGCTCGATCGCGACCTGCTCGAAGTGCCGGGTGCCCTTGCGGCGGTGCGCGCGCTGCATGCCACGCTGCAGGGCCGTATCGCCTGCGCGTCGGGGGCGGACCGTGGCAAGGTGCGGTTGCAACTCGACAAGGTTGGCCTGCTCGACGCATTCGACGGGCGTATCTTCAGCGGGCACGAGACGCCGCGCAGCAAGCCTTATCCCGACGTCTACCTTGCGGCTGCCGCGGCGCTCGGCGTTGTCCCGTCCCGCTGCGCGGTGATCGAGGACACCGTGACGGGCGCCGCCGCCGGTGTTGCCGCTGGCGCCACGGTGTTCGGCTATAGCCCCGGTGGCCTCAGCCACAGCAGCGCCGACGCGCTGCGCGCCACCGGTGCGTGCCAGGTGTTCGTCGACATGGCGCATTTGCCGGCACTGCTTGCAGGCTGGCGCTCCGGGCCGCAGCCGGGTTGAGCGGCCTGTCGCAGTTTTTCAGGCCAGCGCGCAGTACTGGGTGAGCTGTTCGACCAGGTGCGCGAAGGTGGCGCGAATGCGCCGCACCCGGCGCAAGTCTTCGTGCATGGTGACCCAGGTGTCGAGTCCCGCGGCGAGCGCGCCCGGCAGCACCTGCCTCAGCGCCGGGTTGCGCGCCGCCAGTGCCTTCTGGCAGATGCCGATGCCCAGGCCTGCGTGAATGGCGCCGAGCTGCGCCAGGTGGTTGTCGGTGCGGCAGACGGACATGCCGCGGCGCCAGTCGATCCCGCTACCGCGCAATGCGCGCAGGTCGTTCGTATTGCGGTCGGGGCCGATCATGGCGAAGCGGCTCAGGTCCTGAAGGCATTGCGGCGTTCCGTGCCGCTCGAGGAATTCGGCCGTCGCGAACATCCCGAGCTCGACCCGGCCGACGCGCGTGGCCACGATCGCCGCCTGCGTCGGCTGCACCATGCGGATCGCGATGTCGGCCTCGTGCCGCAGCAGGTCCTCCGTCTTGTCCGTCAGGCTCAGTTCGAACACCACGCCGGGATGTGCGTCGCGCAAGCCCGCCAGCATCTGGGGCAACACGAGCGCGCCGATCACGACGCTGGCGCTGATGCGCACCACGCCCGACATCGTATCGGCGCCCCCCGACGCAGCGCGCGAAAAGGCATCGGCGGCAGCCGCCATGGTTTCGGCATGCGCGGCCAGTTCGTGCGCTGCGTCGGTGGGCGAGAGGCCACCAGGCGAGCGCGTGAACAACGCCACGCCGACCGAGCGCTCCAGCGCGTCGAGACGGCGCCGCACGGTCGGCTGTGCAACACCGAGCGCGCGCGCGGCGGCGGAGAGGCTGCCTTCGCGCAGCACGGCAAGAAAGGCGCGCTGGTTCTCCCAGCCGGTGGTGTCGAGGCTCATACATTTCATACTAGCCGATCGACTGCTTTGGCCAATTGTGTCGATCCCCGCTTGCCACAAGAATCGAGCCTTCACACACAGGAGTTGGTCATGGCGAACAAGGGATTTGCATTGGTGCTCGGCGCAACCGGCGGTGTCGGCGGGGAGGTCGCGGCGACGCTGCTGCGGCGCGGCTGGCAGGTTCGCGGCCTGGCCCGCGATCCGGCGAAGGGGGCGGCGCAGTGGCGCGCGGACGGCGTGCCGCAACCGGAATGGCTGCGTGGAGACGCGATGGACGCGGGCAGCGTCGTCGCGGCGGCGCGTGGCGCGGCGCTGATCGTTCACGCGGTCAATCCGCCGGGCTATCGCAACTGGGAAACGCTGGTCCTGCCGATGCTCGAGAGCACCATCGCCGCGGCCCGCGCCTCGGGCGCCCGCATTCTCTTGCCGGGCACGGTCTACAACTACGGACCGGACGTGCTCTGTGCAGGGCACGATGTGGTCGAAAGCGCGCCGCAGCGGCCGACCACCCGCAAGGGCAAGATCCGCGTGCAGATGGAAGCACGGCTGCGCGAAGTCGCGCAGGAGGGCATCCGCTCGCTGGTGGTGCGGGCCGGCGATTTCTTCGGGCCGAACGCCGGCAACAACTGGTTTGCGCAAGGCCTGGTCAAGCCCGGGCAGGTTCCAGCCGCGATCAGCTATCCCGGCGACGCGGGCATCGGCCACCAGTGGGCCTATCTGCCCGATGTCGCGGAGACCATGGTGCGATTGGTCGAGCGATCGGAAGCACTGGGCGCCTTCGAGACCTTCCATATGGACGGCCATTGGGATGCCGACGGCACGAAGATGATCGACGCCATCCGGCGTGCGTTGGGCGACCGCGCGCCGGAGTCAAGGCGCTTCCCCTGGTGGCTCATTCGCTTGGCGCAGCCCTTCGTGCCGATGTTTCGCGAACTCATGGAGATGCGCTACCTGTGGCGCATGCCGTTGCGCCTGTCGAACGCGCGCCTCGTGGCGGTGCTGGGCAGCGAGCCGCACACGCCGCTCGACCGGGCGGTTGAGACGACGCTGGCCGGCCAGGGCTGCATGCCCGGCGACCGCTCGCGCGCCGCCGGCGTGGGCGCGGATGGTGTTCGGCGCGTGCTCACCTCCTGACACAAATCGGCGCAACGATTCTTTGCGCAGTCGACGCTGGTCGCGCCTAGAATCCGCCTCGCTCCGGGGTACACGCATGAGCGTGCTGAGATGGTTGTCAGGCAACCGAACCCGCGAACTTGAACCGGTTAGTACCGGCGGAAGAAGAGCTGCAGTTTGATTCGATCCAGAGGTCCGCCGCGGCCTCGGGTCTGTCGGGCGATTGCGGAGCACCCTCATCAACCCAGGAGTGCCCCCATGAATGCAGTCGACAAGTTTGCCTCGTTGCTCACACTGACGCGCGAGCCCTTCCCCGCTTCCACCAAGTCCGCCATCACCGGCAGCCGGCCCGACCTGCGCGTGCCCGTGCGTGACGTGGCCCTGACCAATGGCGAGGTGGTGTCGCTCTACGACACCTCGGGGCCGTACACCGATGCCACGGTCGACATCGATGTGCGGCATGGATTGCCCAGCGTGCGCGCCGCATGGGTTGCCGAGCGCGGCGATACCGAAAGCTACGACGGCCGCCTGCGCGCGGCGCTGGACGACGGCGTGAAGCATGAAGAACGCATGTCCGACAAGGAAGGCGAGCGCATAGCGCAACTGCGCGCGGAAGCCTCGGCATTGCAACGCACGCCGCGCCGTGCCAGGAGCGGCGCGAACATCACCCAGATGCACTACGCGCGCCGCGGCATCGTCACGCCCGAGATGGAATACGTGGCGCTGCGCGAGAACGGAAAACGCGAGTGGATGGCCGAGTACCTCGACAACGACGAGCGCGCGCGACGCGTCGCCGGCAACCCGATGGGCGCACGCATTCCGCAGATCATCACGCCCGAGTTCGTGCGCGACGAGGTGGCGCGCGGCCGCGCGATCATCCCGGCCAACATCAATCATCCCGAGGTCGAGCCGATGGCGATCGGGCGCAACTTCAGGGTGAAGATCAACGCCAACATCGGCAACTCGGCGGTCACCTCGAGCATCGAGGAAGAAGTCGAGAAGCTCGTGTGGGCGATCCGCTGGGGCGCGGACAACGTGATGGACCTTTCCACCGGCAAGAACATCCACACGACGCGCGACTGGATCGTGCGCAACTCGCCGGTGCCGATCGGCACGGTGCCGATCTACCAGGCACTGGAGAAAGTGGGCGGCGTGGCGGAAGACCTCACCTGGGAGATCTATCGCGACACGCTGATCGAGCAGGCGGAGCAGGGGGTCGACTACTTCACCATCCATGCGGGGCTGCGCCTGCCCTTCATCCATCTCACCGCGAACCGCATGACCGGCATCGTCTCGCGGGGCGGCTCGATCATGGCCAAGTGGTGCATCGCGCATCACAAGGAGAGCTTCCTCTACACGCACTTCGAGGACATCTGCGACATCATGAAGGCGTACGACGTGAGCTTCTCGCTCGGCGACGGCCTGCGCCCGGGCTCGGGTGCCGATGCCAACGACGAGGCGCAGTTTGCCGAGTTGCGCACGCTCGGCGAACTCACGCAGGTCGCGTGGAAGCATGACGTGCAGACCATGATCGAAGGACCGGGCCACGTGCCGATGCACTTGATCCAGGCCAACATGGATGAGCAGTTGAAGACCTGCCACGAGGCGCCGTTCTACACGCTCGGCCCGCTGACCATCGACATCGCACCGGGCTACGACCACATCGCCAGCGCGATCGGCGCCGCGATGATCGGCTGGGCCGGCACCGCGATGCTCTGCTACGTCACGCCCAAGGAACACCTCGGCCTGCCGGACCGCGATGACGTGAAGCAGGGGATCATCGCGTACAAGATCGCGGCGCACGCGGCCGACGTTGCCAAGGGCCATCCGGGTGCGCGCTCGCGCGATGACGCATTGAGCAAGGCGCGCTTCGAGTTTCGCTGGCAGGACCAGTTCAACCTCGGCCTCGACCCCGACACGGCGCGCGACTTCCACGACGAGACGCTGCCCAAGGACGCGAGCAAGACGGCGCACTTCTGCTCGATGTGCGGGCCGAAGTTCTGCTCGATGAAGATCACGCAGGAGGTGCGCGAGTACGCCGCGGCGAAGGGGCTGGCCGAAGACGCCGCGCTGGCCGCGGGCATGGTCGACAAGTCGGCGGCATTCAAGGCCGGCGGCGGCGAGATCTACATCCCGATCCGCAGCGGCGCCTGACAGCGTCGGCCATGGCGTCGGGCGCACCACCTGGCCGCGCCTTCGGCCACGGCCCGCCGGCCTCGGTGGAGGCGCGCGCAACCACCCGTGCTTGCCCGGGGTTACGTGCAGGCCACCGGTGCGCCTAGACTGCGGCGATGATCGTTCTTCACCACTGCACGAGCGCCCGCTCGTTCCGTCCGCTGTGGACGCTCGAGGAACTGGGCGCGGAGTACGAGCTGCGCATGCTTCCCTTTCCGCCGCGCGTGCTGGCGAAGCCCTACCTGGAGATCAATCCGCTGGGCACCGTGCCATTGCTCGTCGACGGCGACACGCGGATGACCGAATCGGCCGCGATGTGCCAATACCTCTCGGCGCGCTGCGATCCGGGCAACCGCACGGGCCTGCAGGTGCGCGCCGACGATCCGGCTTTCGGTGCCTGGCTGAACTGGCTGCATCACGGCGAGGCGACGCTGACCTTTCCCCTGACCATCGTGCTGCGCTACGGCTACTTCGAGCGGCCGGAGCGCCGCCTGGCGCAGGCGGCAGACGACTATGCCAAGTGGTTCCTCTCGCGGCTGCGCGGCATCGACGCCGTGCTCGCGAACAACGAATGGCTGTGCGCCGGCCGTTTCACGGCTGCCGACGTGTCGGTCGGCTATGCACTGATGCTGGCCAACGACATCGGCCTGTGCCCACGTTTTCCGCCGGGCGTGGCGAGGTACTGGCAGCGGCTGCAGCAACGGCCGGGCTACCTGCGCGCGATGGCGGCGCAGCACGCGGCCGCGGTGGCGCAAGGCGTGTCGCCGGATTCCTCCGCGGTGTTGAAACCGACCTGACGCAGGTATGCCGCGCACTGACGAACTGCCGCCGCTTGCCGACCTCGCCGCGCGCGTGGGCGCGATATTGCGGGAGCGTGGCCAGCGGGTGGCCGTGGCGGAGTCTTCCGCGGGCGGCCTCGTGTCGGCGGCGTTGCTGGCCATACCCGGCGCGTCGGCGTTCTTCCTTGGCGGGGCGGTCGTCTACTCGCGTCGGGCCGGCAGGAACCTGCTTGGCGTGACACAGGACGACATGGCCCACATGCGCGCGGAGACGGAGCCGTATGCCACGTTCATCGCCGGCCGCATGCGCGACACGCTTCACGCGACATGGGGGATTGCCGAAAGCGGCGCAGCCGGCCCCCTCGGCAGTCCGTACGGCGACGCGCCGGGCCACGTGTGCGTGGCGGTGGTCGGCGCGACGACCAGGGCCCGGACCATCGAAACCGGTGACACGGATCGCGCCGCCAACATGGATGTGTTCGCGCGGCAATTGCTCTTGCTGTTCGACGAAGTGCTGCAGGGTTCGGCGTCGACCTGAAGCAGGGAAATTGCGTTTGGGGAGCGTTGTTGACGGCACGTTCTCCGCACCGCGAGTCGGAATGTTTTCGGCGTGCTCGACGGACCGGTCTGGTCAGCTTCCCTCAAGGCTTGCGCTGTATGGTCCGCGAGCTAAATGCCAGGGCCGACCTCTCGGCCCGTTCCACTGATTGCATGACATCCACTGCCGCTGCTTCCTCGCACGTCGAACCGACGACATCTCAAAAAATAGCCTTGCTGGCCTGCGGTGTTCTGATCGTCGCAGGCCTTCTCTACGGCAGCACGCTGCCACCCTTCCTGCCGGGTGCCTTCCTGTCGGCGCTGGCATGGAAGTACTCGGCGCTGCTGTCCATCCCGCTCGCCTACCTGCTGCTGGAGGGCAACAAGGGCAAGCATGTGCCGCCCGGGCCGTACCTCGTCATCCTTCCGTTCGTCGTGTACTTTGCCTTTGCGCAACTGGTGCTCTTCATCCCCGACCTCATCGTGAACTTCAGCGGCTATCCGCGCGCCAGCGAGATCGTGTCGGTGTCGCAGGTGGAGGAAAACAGCCCGACCTGCGGCAGGCAGGCGCACGTGGAGTTGGCGGATTACTCGCCGGTCTCGTTCGAACTCTGCGTGCCGCAGTCGCTCGCCCAGACGCTGATCGCAGGCGACAAGCTTCGCCTGGAAGGCAAGGCCGGTCTTGGCGGACTGCTCGTGCTGCGGCAGGTGAAGCTCTGAACACCGGTGCCAGGCTGGCCGTCACGGCATTGCTGGCGGTCGTACTGGCTGTCACCGTCTACGTCAGCAGGATTGCGCCATTCCTGGCTGGCGACTTCCTCTCGGACCTGGCCTGGAAGTACTCAGCCTTGCTGTCCCTGCCGCTGGCCTGGCTGGTGCTGAAGCTCGGGCAACGCGACAGGTTGATCAAGGGGCCACGCATCGTCGTGGTGCCCCTCGCGCTGTATTTCATAGTGGCCAGGTTGGTGCTGGGAATCCCCAATGTTTGCGTCGACCTCGGGGACTATCCGCATGCCAGCGAAGTGGTGACCGTAGACAGCGTTCGTGCAAGCAACGTGACATGCCAGAAGGACGCCGGCGTGGATCTGGCTGGCTACTCGGAGTTCTCGTTCGACCTGTGCGTGCCGCAGGCCCTGGCCGCGACACTGCAGCCGGGCGACAAGCTCCGGGTGGAAGGCAAGGCCGGGCTCGGTGGCTTGCTGGCGACGGATCAGGTCAAGCTGTGAGCGATTCCGCGTACCACTCGCCGACGTCCGCGCCCGGGTCGGAGATCGGGTGCAGCTTGTCGCTGCGGCAGAAGTAGGTCCAGCCTTCGAAGGCGACGTCGTAGTAGGTGCCCGGCAGGTAGCTCAGGTCCGGTGCCTCGTAGGGGGCAGACACCACTTCGACGATTCGCCCGACCGCGCCGCGTGTGGCGGGGCTGGCCTCGCAGCTGCTGTCGACGTAGCAGAGGGTGCCGATCTGGATGGTCATCGCGAGTCCTCCTTCGGAGAAAAGACGGTGAAGATGGCCATTTTGCGGCGGGAGGCGTCTGCATGAGAGCGGCCGGGCTATTCACCCTTCGCCAACCGAGCGGCGCCGCAGCGCCCCCGGCGACTCGCCTGTCCACTCCCGGAATGCCCGCGAAAAGCTCTTTTCGTTGCGAAAGCCTACGGCCAGCGCGACCTGCTTGATAGGCCGCGTGGTGCGGCGCAGCTGGTCGATGGCCTGGTCCTTGCGCACCTCGTCTTTCAGCGCCTGCAGCGACACGCCTTCCTCATTGAGTTGCCGATGCAGCGTGCGCGTGGAGATGTTGAGCAGGGCGGCGAGCGCCTCGGCATGGATGGCTTCGGCGGGCCGCGCGCGCATCAGCTCGCGCACCCGTTGGCCCAGGAGGCGATCGCGTCGGTACTGCAGCACGGTCAGCGGCAGCGCGCGCTTGAGCATGGTGCGCAAGGCGCGCTCGTCGCGCTGCAGCGGCAAGGCCAGGTAGCGCGCGTCGAAGCTGTAGCCGGCACGGGCCGCGCCAAAGCGCAACTCGCCGCCGAACATCAGCGGGTAGGCGTCGCGATGCAGCGGCGCGTCGAACGGAAAACTGGCCTCGCGCAGCGGGATGCGCGAGTCGATGGCCCAGCAGGCGTAGCCATGGAGGAAGCGCAGGTTCGAGACCAGGCAGAACTCGCGGAACGCTCCCAGCTCGCGCTGCTCGGTGATGGCCAGCGTCGCCACGCCGCCGGTCACCTGCAGATCGAGCAGGATGTCTTCGGTGAGCAGCCGGTAATGCCGGCACCAGCGCTTGACGGCCACGCCGAGGTCGGGCGAGCCCAGGGAGGCACGGCACAGCATGCCGTAGGTGCCCCATGGCAATTTCCGCGAGAACCAGCCGAGCGCCTCGTCGTCGAGTTCCTGCATCGCATGGGCATTGAGCGCTTCGAACTGGGCGGCGGTGACGCGAGCTTGTGGCTTGTTCACATCGCGCGGCGCAATGTGTGCCGCGCGGAGTGCGGCGGCGGGGTCGACGCCATGACGTTGATAACCCAGCGTGATCGCTTTGACGAAGGCCATCGGCGTGGCCGCACGGCCGGCAGGAAGAAGGTGTGTCGATGACATGGTGCGTTGCGAATCAGGTGGCGCAATTTGCAACCATTGTGGCGCCATTTGCGCCGGCTCTGGGCGTAAGCTGCGGATCTGCGCGCGCCGACCCGCGGCGCTCTGGACACCCTTGAGGAGACAAAATCCCATGCACGATCCCGGCCTGAACTTCGACCTGGGCGACACCATCGATTCGCTGCGCGATGCCATCCAGGACTTCGCCGCCCACGAGATCGCGCCGCGCGCGGCAGACATCGACCGCGACAACCTGTTCCCGCGCGACCTGTGGAAGAAGCTCGGTGACCTCGGCCTGCACGGCATGACGGTGAAGGAGGAGTACGGCGGCACGCAGCTCGGCTATCTCGCGCACATCGTGGCGATGGAAGAAGTCTCGCGCGCCTCGGCGTCGGTGGGCCTGTCGTACGGCGCGCACTCCAACCTGTGCGTGAACCAGATCCACCGCAACGGCACCGATGCGCAGAAGAAGAAATACCTGCCCAAGCTGGTCAGCGGCGAGCATGTGGGCGCGCTGGCTATGAGCGAACCCAACGCGGGTTCCGACGTGGTGAGCATGAAGCTCAAGGCCGAGAAGAAAAGCGGCTACTTCGTGCTCAACGGCGGCAAGATGTGGATCACCAACGGCGGCGATGCCGACACGCTGGTCATCTATGCCAAGACCGAGCCCGAGATGGGCGCTCGCGGCATGACCGCCTTCATCGTCGAGAAGAACTTCAAGGGCTTCTCGGCTGGCACCAAGCTCGACAAGCTCGGCATGCGCGGCTCCAACACCTATCCGCTGTTCTTCGACAACTGCGAAGTGCCGGAAGAAAACGTGCTCGGCGGCGAGGGCATGGGCGCCAAGGTGCTGATGAGCGGCCTCGACTACGAGCGCGCCGTGCTGTCGGGCGGGCCGCTCGGCATCATGGCCGCGTGCATGGACGCGGTGCTGCCGTACATCCACGAGCGCAAGCAGTTCGGCCAGAGCATCGGCGAGTTCCAGCTGATGCAGGGCAAGCTGGCCGACATGTACTCGACCTGGCAGGCGACACGGGCGTACGTGTACGCGGTGGGCAAAGCCTGCGATCGCAACGACCATGCGCGCACCTTCCGCAAGGACGCGGCCGGCGCGATTCTCTATTCGGCCGAGAAGGCGACGTGGATGGCCGGCGAGGCGATCCAGACGCTGGGCGGCGTCGGCTACACCAAGGACTTCCCGGTGGAGCGCCTGTGGCGTGACGCGAAGCTGTACGAGATCGGCGCGGGCACCAGCGAAGTCCGTCGCATGCTGATCGGGCGCGAGCTCTTCGCCGAGACTGCATGACGCTATTGGCTCCCTCTCCCGCCCGGAGAGGGTTGGGGTAAGGGAATCGCGCGTTCAACCGGCCCTTGTGGCGAAAGACCAGGAGAGACAACAGATGAGTGAACCGAGCATCGCACACGGCGCCACCGACGTGCCGTTGATCGAACAGACCATCGGCGCCTTCTTCGACGGCATGGTCGCGAAGCAGCCGGACCGTGAGGCGCTTGTGAGCCGCCACGAAGGCCTGCGCTTCACCTACCGCGAACTGCAGACCGAATCGAACCGCCTCGCCAGTGCACTGCTGAACCTGGGCTTGAACCCGGGCGACCGCGTCGGCATCTGGTCGCACAACAACGCGCCCTGGGTACTGATGCAACTCGCGACCGCGAAGATCGGCCTGATCCTCGTCAACATCAACCCGGCCTATCGCACGTCGGAAGTCGAATACGCGCTCAACAAGGTCGGCTGCAAGGCGTTGGTGACGATGGCGCAGTTCAAGACCAGCGACTACCTCGGCATGCTGCGCGAACTCGGCCCGAAGAAGCTGCCGCTGCTGCAGCACACCGCATGGATCGACAAGCCCGGCGAAGGCGATCGGGACGGCATGCAGCGCTTCTCGCAACTGCTGGCGAACGGCGATCCGGCCGACGCGCGCATCGCCCGGATCGACAAGACGCTGAAGGCCACGGATCCGATCAACATCCAGTTCACCAGCGGCACCACCGGCTTCCCCAAGGGCGCGACGCTGACGCACCGAAACATCCTGAACAACGGCTTCTTCATCGGCGAGTGCATGAAGCTCACGCCGGCGGACCGGCTCTGCATTCCCGTGCCGCTTTATCACTGCTTCGGCATGGTGCTGGGCAACCTGGCGTGCATCACGCACGGATCGACCATCGTGTACCCCAACGACGGCTTCGACCCGCTCACCGTGCTTGAAACGGTGCAGGCCGAGAAGTGCACCGGGCTGCACGGCGTGCCCACCATGTTCATCGCCGAGCTCGACCATCCGCGCTTCAAGGAGTTCGACTTGTCGAGCCTGCGCACCGGCATCATGGCCGGCTCGCCGTGCCCGACCGAGGTGATGAAGCACGTGGTCGAGCAGATGCACCTGCGCGAGATCACCATTGCCTACGGCATGACCGAGACCAGTCCGGTGAGCTGCCAGAGCAGCACGGACACGCCGCTGGCCAAGCGTGTCTCCACGGTCGGCACGGTTCAGCCGCACCTCGACATCAAGATAGTCGACCCCGCGACCGGCGCCATCGTGCCTCGCGGCCAGTCGGGCGAGTTCTGCACGCGCGGCTACTCGGTGATGCACGGCTACTGGGAAGACGAGCCGAAGACCCGCGAGGCCATCGACGACGAGCATTGGATGCACACCGGCGACCTGGCCACGATGGACGACCAGGGCTACGTCAACATCGTCGGCCGCATCAAGGACCTGGTGATTCGCGGCGGCGAGAACATCTACCCGCGCGAGATCGAGGAATTCCTGTACCGCCATCCGAAGGTGCAGGACGTGCAGGTCGTCGGCCTGCCCGACAAGAAGTACGGCGAGGAGCTTTGCGCATGGATCGTGTCCAAGCCCGGCCAGACCGTGAGCGAAGAAGAGGTGCGCGAATTCTGCAAGGGCCAGATCGCGCACTACAAGGTGCCGAAATACATACGCTTCGTCCCGGAGTTCCCCATGACGGTGACCGGCAAGATCCAGAAGTTCAAGATTCGCGATGCGATGAAGGATGAGCTCGGGCTGAACGAGGAGAAGACGGCATGAAGCCGGACACGGACAGCCTGACGAAGAAGAATCGTTCCGTCCCCGGCACTCGCATTGACACAAACACATGACCAAACTCGAATCCAAACTCAACCCCCGCTCCGCCGACTTCCAGGCCAATGCCGCTGCGATGCGGGCGCTGGTCGATGACCTGCACAAGCAGTTCGCCAAGGTCGAGGCCGGTGGTGGAGAGGCGGCGCGGGCCAAGCACACTGCGCGCGGCAAGCTGCTGCCGCGGGACCGCGTCGCGGAGCTGCTCGACCCCGGCACGCCGTTCCTCGAGGTCGCACCGTTGGCCGCGCATGCGATGTACCTCGACGGCAAGGGTGTCGAGTCGGCCCCCGGCGCGGGCATCATCGCGGGCATCGGCCGCGTGAGCGGTGTCGACTGCATGATCGTCTGCAACGACGCGACGGTGAAGGGCGGCACCTACTACCCGATGACGGTCAAGAAGCACCTGCGCGCGCAAGAGATTGCCGAGCAGAACCGCCTGCCCTGCATCTACCTCGTCGACTCGGGCGGCGCCAACCTGCCGAACCAGGACGAGGTCTTTCCGGACCGCGAGCACTTCGGCCGCATCTTCTACAACCAGGCGCAGATGAGCGCGCAGGGCATCCCGCAGATCGCGGTGGTCATGGGCTCCTGCACCGCGGGCGGCGCCTATGTGCCGGCGATGAGCGACGAATCGATCATCGTGAAGGACCAGGGCACCATCTTCCTGGGCGGCCCGCCGCTGGTGAAGGCTGCCACGGGCGAGGTCGTGACGGCCGAGGACCTGGGCGGCGGCGACGTGCACACGCGCCTGTCGGGCGTGGTCGATCATCTGGCGCAGAACGATTTGCATGCGCTGGCGCTCGCGCGATCGGCGATCGCCAACATCAACCGCAAGGACGCGACCGATGCGCCACATCCGGGCGTGGCCGCGCCGGACTTCCCGCGCGATGAACTGTATGGCGTGATCCCCACCGACACGCGCAAGCCTTTCGACGTGCGCGAGATCATCGCGCGCATCGTCGACGCCAGCGAGTTCCACGAGTTCAAGGCCCGTTTCGGCGCCACGCTGGTCTGCGGCTTTGCCGAGATCGAAGGCATGCCGGTCGGCATCATCGCCAACAACGGCATCCTGTTCTCGGAGTCGGCGCAGAAGGGCGCGCACTTCATCGAGCTGTGCTGCCAGCGCAAGATCCCGCTGGTGTTCCTGCAGAACATCACCGGGTTCATGGTCGGGCGCAAGTACGAGAACGAAGGCATTGCGCGCCACGGCGCCAAGATGGTGACGGCGGTGGCCACAGCCAACGTGCCGAAGTTCACCATCATCATCGGCGGCAGCTTCGGCGCCGGCAACTACGGCATGTGCGGCCGCGCCTATTCGCCGCGCTTCCTGTGGATGTGGCCGAACGCGCGCATCAGCGTCATGGGCGGCGAGCAGGCCGCGAGCGTGCTGGCCACCGTCAAGCGCGACGGCATCGAGCTGAAAGGCGGTAGCTGGAGCGCCGAACAGGAAGAAGCCTTCAAGGCGCCGATCCGCCAGCAGTACGAAGACCAGGGCCACCCTTACTACGCCACCGCGCGGCTGTGGGACGACGGCATCATCGATCCGGCCGACACGCGCCGCGTGCTTGCGCTGGGCCTGTCCGCCGCGCGCAATGCGCCGATCCCCGAGCCGAAGTTCGGCGTGTTCCGCATGTGAATGCAAAAACGGGAGATCGCCATGCAGCTCCAGAAATACTTTGCCTCGCTCGCGCGCTATCACGCGTGGGCCACGGCGCGGCTGCTCGATTCGAACCTGGCGTCGATCAGCGACGACGAGTGGCATCGCAACAGCGGCCTGTATTTCGGCTCGGTGCATCGCACGATCAACCACCTGCTGGTGACCGACAACATCTGGTACGCGCGCTTTGCCGAGAACCATTCGCTGCGCCTGGCGCTGGACACCGAACTGCATCGCGAACGTGCGTCGGTGGTCGCCGGGCTGTCGGCGGCCGTCCAGCGCTGGTCGCCCTGGCTCGCCACGCTCGACGCGGCCCGCTTCGAAGGCGATCTGGTCTACACCCGCAACAACGGCGAGTCGGTGCGCATTCCCTTTGCGCCCGCGCTCGGCCATGCTTTCAACCACGCGACCCATCATCGCGGCCAGCTTTCGGCCGCGCTCACTGCCATGGGCCGTCCCGGGCCCGAGCTCGACTGGGTCTATCTGCTGCAGCAAAGGGCACGCACCTGATGACGACCGGAACACCTCCATTCACCACGCTCGAAGTCGAGGCCGAAGGGCCGGTGGCGCGCATCTGGCTCAATCGGCCTGATCTGCGCAATGCCTTCGACGAAGTCGTCATCGCGGAACTGAGCGCGGCGTTTGCATCGCTCGCCACGGCGCCTTCGGTGCGCGTGATCGTGCTCGGCGCGCGCGGCCCTGCTTTTTGCGCCGGCGCCAACCTGAACTGGATGCGGCGTGCCGCGGACTTCACGCGCGAGCAGAACATGGCCGATGCGGGCGGGCTGGCCGCCATGCTGCGTGCGATCCACGAATGCCCCAAGCCTGTGGTTGCGCGCGTGCAGGGCGACGTGTACGCCGGCGGCATGGGACTGGTCGCGGCCTGCGACATGGCAGTGAGCGTCGACACGGCGTGGTACTGCCTCAGCGAAGTCAAGATCGGCCTGATCCCCGCGACCATCAGCCCGTACGTGCTGCGCGCGATGGGCACGCGAGCGGCGCAACGCTACTTCCTGACGGCCGAGCGTTTCACCGCGGCCGAGGCGCATCGCATCGGGCTCGTGCATGAAGTGGCCGCGGCCGACGCGCTCGACGCCAAGGTCGACGAGCTCGTCAAGGCGCTGTGCAATGCCAGCCCGGCGGCCGTGCGCGCCTGCAAGACGCTGATTGCCGACGTGGCTGGCCGCGAGATCGACGATGCGCTGGTTGCGCAGACCGTGAGCGGCATTGCCGACATACGTGCCAGCGAAGAGGGCCGCGAAGGCGTGCAGTCGTTCTTGCAGAAGCGCAAGCCAAGCTGGCTGCAGCCAACCTGAATCACTGGCAGCCGAACGCAGAAGACCCGAAGCCACCTCGATGAACACCCTCGACATGCCCCAACTGCTCGCCCTCGCCGGTGCCATCGGCTGGGCCAGCGGAGTGCGCCTGTACCTCGTGGTGCTTCTCGTGGGCCTGGCGGGCTACTTCGGCTGGATGCCCCTGCCCGGCGGGCTGCAGTTGCTGGCCCATCCGGCGGTGCTGCTGGCGAGCGGCTTCATGGTGTTCGTCGAGTTCTTCGCCGACAAGATCCCGGGCCTCGATTCGCTCTGGGACATGGTGCACACGGTGATCCGCGTGCCGGCGGGCGCGGCGCTCGCGGCCGGCGTGTTCGGTGCCGACCATGCCGCGATGGCGCTGGTGGCTGCGCTCATCGGCGGCGGCCTGGCCGCGACCGCGCACACCGCCAAGGCGACGACGCGCGCCGCCATCAATACCTCGCCCGAGCCCTTCAGCAATGTCGGCGCCTCGCTGGTCGAGGACAGCATGGTGCCCGCCAGCCTGTGGCTCGCGGTGGCGCACCCGCTGGTGTTCTTCGTCGTGTTCGTGCTCGTGCTGGTGCTGAGCGTCTGGCTCATTCGCAAGAGCTGGCGCTTCCTGCGCGGGCTCATCGCCCGTGTAACGCGCATCTTCAGCGGCAAGCCCGATCCGGGCGTCGTGCCGGCGTTCCAACTCAAGAAAACCTCCCCGGAAGACAACCCCCATGTTTAAGAAGATCCTGATCGCCAACCGCGGAGAGATTGCTTGCCGTGTCGCTGCAACGGCGCGCCGCATGGCGATCCGCACCGTGGCCGTGTATTCCGATGCCGACGCGCATGCCAACCATGTGCGGGCCTGCGACGAGTCGGTGTACCTCGGCGGCAGCGCGCCGAAGGACAGCTACCTGCGCTGGGAGAAGATTCTCGAGGCCGCGAAGGCGACCGGCGCCGAAGCAATCCACCCCGGCTACGGCTTCCTCAGCGAGAACGAGGAGTTCGCGCAAGCCTGCGCCGACGCCGGCCTGGTCTTCATCGGCCCGCCGCCCTCGGCGATCAAGGACATGGGCCTGAAGGCCGAGTCCAAGCAACTCATGGAAAAGGCCGGCGTGCCGCTGGTGCCCGGCTACCACGGCAGCGAGCAAGACCCGGCGCTGCTGCAGCGCGAGGCCGACCGCATCGGCTACCCGGTGCTCATCAAGGCCAGCGCGGGCGGCGGCGGCAAGGGTATGCGTGCGGTCGACAAGGCCGAAGACTTCGCGGCAGCGCTGGCCTCCTGCAAGCGCGAGGCGATCAACAGCTTCGGCGACGACGCGGTGCTGATCGAGAAGTACGTGCAGCGCCCGCGCCACATCGAGATCCAGGTGTTCGGCGACACGCACGGCAACTGCGTCTATCTGTTCGAGCGCGATTGCTCGGTGCAGCGGCGCCACCAGAAGGTGCTGGAGGAAGCGCCCGCGCCCGGCATGACCGAGTCGATGCGCGCGGAAATGGGTGCGGCCGCGGTCGCCGCGGCCAAGGCCGTCAACTACGTGGGCGCCGGCACGGTCGAATTCATCGTCGAGCAGCGTGATGGCGGCGCGATGAATTTCTTCTTCATGGAGATGAACACGCGCCTGCAGGTCGAGCATCCGGTGACCGAAGCCATTACCGGCCTCGACCTCGTCGAATGGCAACTGCGTGTCGCCTCCGGCGAGACGCTGCCCCTGAAGCAGGAGCAACTGCAGATTCACGGCCACGCGATCGAGGCGCGCATCTGCGCCGAGAACCCCGACAACAACTTCCTGCCCGCCACCGGCACGCTGCACGTCTACCGCAAGCCGCAGGCCACCGCGTTCCAGCGCAGCCGCGTGCGCATCGACGACGGCGTGCGCGAGGGCGGCGAGATCTCGCCGTTCTACGACTCGATGATCGCCAAGCTCATCGTGCATGGCAGCACGCGCGCCGAGGCGCTGGCGCGGCTCGACGCGGCGCTGGCGCAGGTGCACATCGTCGGCGTGGCGACCAACGTGCAGTTCCTGCGCGGCATCCTCGCCACCGACTCGTTTGCCAATGCCAACCTCGACACCGCACTGATCGAGCGCGAGCGCGCCGTGCTGTTCGACCGTGAGCCGCTCGGCCTGCCGCTTGCAGCCGCGGCGGCCATCACGCGCCAGTGCATCACAGAATGGCCGGCGGCAATGCCCGAGCCCTTCGCACGGCGCGATGGCTTCCGTGCGCTCGGCGAGTATGTGCGCCGATTCGATTTCGAGTTCCGCGGCGAGGCGGTATCGGCGTCGCTGACCTACAAGCGCGACGGCAGCTTCCACCTTGCGGCCGGCGGCGTGGCTGGGCCGCTCGTGGTCGGGCAGTTCCCATCCGGCGATTTCGAAGTCGAGTTCGACGGCGCACGCCACACGCTGAACGTCTACGAACGCGACGGAACGTCCCACGTCTTCGCGGCGCAAGGTGCCACGAAGATCCTTTCGGTCGACCGCCTCGCGCATGCCGGCGACACCCATGCCGAAGGCGGCCGACTTACCGCGCCCATGCCCGGCAAGGTCGTCTCCTTCGCCGTCAAGGCGGGCGACAAGGTCCTCAAGGGCCAGCCGCTCGCAGTGATGGAGGCCATGAAGATGGAGCACACCATCGCCGCCCCCGCGGATGGCACGGTCGAGGAACTGATGTTCGCGCCGGGCGACCAGGTGGCGGAAGGCAACGAGTTGCTGCGCCTGGCGGCGTGACTGGGTCGCTTGGGTAAGCTGCGCCCATGCGCATCACCGTCTACCTCACCGACAACCGCCCCGAGCCCTGGGTCGAAAGCCTTCGTGCCGAGTTGCCCGATGCCGACATCACGGCATGGACGCCCGGCGCGCCGATGGCCGACCATGCGGTGGTGTGGGCGCCGCCGCAGTCGTTCCTCGACGAGCAACGGCAACTGCGCGGCATGTTCAACATCGGCGCCGGCGTCGATGCGTTGTTCAAGCTGCGCCTGCCGCCGCAAACGCGCATCGTGCGGCTCGACGATGCGGGCATGTCGGTGCAAATGGCCGAGTATGTTTGCCATGCGCTGATCCGCCACTTCCGCGAATTCGATGTCTACGAGGCCGATGCGCGCGAAGGCCGCTGGAGCTATCGCCGGCCGCGTTTGCGCAGCGACTTCCCGGTCGGCGTGATGGGCCTCGGCGTGCTCGGCGAGCGCGTGGGCAAGGCCATTGCGCAGTTCGAGTTCCCGGTGATGGGCTGGAGCCGGACGCCGAAGCGCATCGATGGCATCCAATGCTTCGCCGGCGACGAGGGATTCGACGACTTCCTGGCCGCCAGCCGCATGCTGGTCTGCCTGCTGCCGCTCACGGTCGAGACACGCGGCATCCTGCGGCGCGAACACCTGTTGAAGCTGAACGGCGGCAAGCCGGGCGGCTACATCGTCAATGTGGCGCGCGGCGCGCACCTGGTCGACGGCGACCTGATCCCGCTGCTGGACGCGGACCAACTCGCGGGAGCGACGCTCGACGTGTTCACCGACGAACCGCTGGCGCCGGAGCACCCGTTCTGGCGCCATCCGAAGATCACCGTCACACCGCATGCCTCGGCGCGCACGCTGCGCGAAGAGTCAGTGGCGCAGATCGCCGCGAAGATCCGCGCGCTCGAGGCCGGCGCGAGCTTCGACACCTTGCCTGGCGTGGTCGATGCCGGCCGCGGCTACTAGGCGAATCGCGGGAAGGGCGGCTATCGTGCGCACGGTCGTCAGCAGCTTGGCCAGTACCTTGTCATCGCATGCGGGCAACACGTTGCGGGTATGGTTGCCCGAGCGTACGCCCTCCGAACCATTCAGAGACTTCGCACCATGAAACTACCCACACGCGTCAAGATCGTCGACGTCGGCCCGCGCGACGGCCTGCAGAACGAAAAACAACCCGTGCCGGCCGACGTCAAGATCGGCCTGGTGCATCGCCTGCAGGATGCGGGCCTGAAAGAGATCGAGGTCACCAGCTTCGTCAGCCCCAAGTGGGTGCCGCAGATGGCCGACAACGCCGAGGTGATGCACGGCATCCAGCGCAAGGCCGGCGTACGCTATTCGGTGCTCACGCCCAACATGAAGGGCTTCGAAGCCGCCATCGCCGCGCCGCGCGAGGAGTGGCCCGATGAAATCGTGGTGTTCGGTGCGGCCAGCGAGGCCTTCAGCCAGAAGAACATCAACTGCTCGATCGCCGAGAGCATCGAGCGGTTTGCGCCGGTGGTCGCGGCCGCGCGCGACAAAGGCATCTACGTGCGCGGGGCGATGTCGTGCACCGTCGGCTGCCCTTATGAAGGCGAGATTGCACCCGAGGCCGTGGGCCGGCTTGCAAGGCTCATGAAGGACATCGGCGTGCAGCACGTCGGCGTGGCCGACACCATCGGCGTCGGCACGCCGGTGAAGGTGCAGCGTGCCATCGAGGCCACGCTCGCGCACTACGGGATCGACGATGTCTCCGGCCACTACCACGACACGTACGGCCAGGCGCTGGGCAACACGCTGGCCAGCCTGGAGATGGGCGTGTGGCAGTTCGACACCTCGTCGGCGGGCCTCGGCGGCTGCCCGTATGCCAAGGGCGCGACCGGCAACGTCGCGACCGAGGACGTGGTCTACATGCTGCAGGGCATGGGCATCGAGACGGGCATCGACCTCGACAAGCTCATCGACGCCGGCGTGTACATCAGCCAGGCGCTCGGGCGCGAGCCGAACTCGCGCGCGTCGAAGGCGATCCGCACGAAGCGGACAGCATGAGCGCAGTGCCGGGCCGCCCCAACCAAGCTCGCGCCGCAGTTCGAAGCACGGAGGTCATGCAATGAGAAGCGCGGCACACGAAGCGGAAAGCATGGGCGTACGCATGGGCGTACCCATGGGCGTACACCTGGGCCTACATGATGTGCGGCGCTGAGCTTCATTCGCTGCCCGAGGGCGTGCAGCGCGTCGCCCTCGCGTTGCAACAAGCTGGCCATCCGCACGCGCCGCAGATGCTCGACGATGCCGCGCGCACCGCGCAGCAGGCAGCCGACGCGCTCGGCATCGCGCTGGGCCAGATCGCCAAGAGCATCATCTTTCGCCGCAAGAGCGACGAATCCGCCGTGCTGGTCATCACATCGGGCGACCGCCGCGTCAGCGAGAAAAAGGTCGATGCCATCGTCGGCAAGACCGGCCGTGCCGACGCCGATTTCGTAAAGGCGAAGACGGGCTTCTCGATCGGCGGCGTGTCGCCGTTCGCGCATGCCACGCCGGCCGTCACGCTGATCGATCGCGAGTTGTTCCGCTTCGATGAAATCTGGGCCGCCGCGGGCCATCCGCATGCGGTGGTTCGCCTCGCGCCACAAGACCTCGAACGCCTCACCGGCGCACCGGTTGCGGACGTGGTGTGAGCGAAGGGGACGCGATCGACGCGGCCGCGGCGCATGCGCTGGCGCAGCGCGCCGCGAATCTGGGTGATGCCGAGCCCGTGCCTTCGCCGTGCATCTCGGTCTGCCGCATGAACGCCGCCAGCGGCCTCTGCGAAGGCTGCTTTCGAACGCTCGCCGAGATCGCGGCGTGGAGCCGCATGGACGACCCCGGCAAGCGAGACGTCTGGGCGTGCATCGCACAAAGAATTGAGGAGACAACGCCACCATGAAGCACGTCGACTTCTACCTGGACTTCATCTCGCCGTATTCGTACCTGGCGTTCGAGCAGCTGCCGAAGGCGCTGGAGGGACTGAGCTATAGCGTGGCCTACAAGCCGATTCTGTTCGGCGCCGTGCTCAAGCATCACGGACAGCTCGGGCCGGCCGAGATTCCTTCGAAGCGCGAATGGACCTACCGGCAAGTGCTGTGGCTCGGCCACGTCAACGGCATCCCGATCGAGATGCCCGCCTCGCACCCCTACAACCCGTTGGCGCATCTTCGGCTGGCGCTTGCCACGACGTCGGACGGCAGCATCAGCCGGTACGTCGCCGAGACGATCTTTCGCGAGGTGTGGCGCGGCGGCGAAGAGGCGGCCGATGCCGGTCGGCTGGCGGCACTCGCGGCGCGGCTCGAACCGAGGCGGGAGCCCGGCAGCGAGGCCGTCAAGGCACAGCTCAAGGCCAACACCGACGAGGCCATCGCGCAGAACGTTTTCGGCGTGCCGGCCTATGCGGTCGACGGCCGTCTGATCTGGGGATTCGACAGCCTGGCGATGCTGCGCGCGGCATTGCAGGGCGACCCGTGGTTCGACGGGCCGCAGTGGCAGGGCGCTGCCGAGCGGCCTTCGCTGCAGCGCACCAATCGCTGAATTTCCGCATGCTGAAATGCGCGCGTTGGGTTTCACCCTAGTTTGTAAGCATCTGTCAGTTTCGAGAAAGTCTCGGGTCAGTCCTGGGTCGAAGAATGCGTGTCACGGTCCCGGCTGGGGTCGCATCTTTTTCTTCAGGAGACGACGCAATGGCAGCAACACTGGATTCCAGGGGGGTGCCGCAATCGGCGCCCCGACCGATGTCCGCAGAGGAAAAGAAGGTCATCTTCGCGTCCTCGCTCGGCACGGTGTTCGAGTGGTACGACTTCTACGTGTATCTGGCGCTCGCCACGATCATTTCGAAGCAATTCTTCTCCGGTCTCGATCCGACGGCAGGCTTCATCTTCACGTTGCTGGGCGCCGCGGCCGGCTTCGTGGTTCGTCCGTTCGGCGCGCTGGTGTTCGGCCGACTCGGCGACATGATCGGACGCAAGTACACGTTCCTGGTCACCATCATGATCATGGGTCTGTCGACCTTCGTCCTCGGCTTGCTCCCCAGCTACCAGACCATTGGCGTGGCAGCGCCCGTGATCCTGATTGCCCTGCGCCTGCTGCAGGGCCTCGCGCTCGGCGGCGAGTACGGCGGTGCGGCCACCTACGTGGCGGAGCACGCGCCCAAGGGCAAGCGCGGCGCGTACACGGCGTGGATCCAGACCACTGCCACGCTGGGCTTCTTCCTCTCGCTGATCGTGGTGCTGGCCATCCGCACCTCGATGGGCGCGGATGCTTTCGGTGACTGGGGCTGGCGGCTGCCGTTCCTTCTGTCGATCCTCCTGCTGGCCATCAGCATCTGGATTCGGCTGTCGCTCAATGAGTCGCCGGCATTCCAGAAGATGAAGGCCGAAGGCAAGACTTCGAAGAAGCCGCTTCTCGAATCGTTCGGCGAATGGCGCAACCTCAAGATCGTGATCATCGCGCTGCTCGGCCTCACGGCCGGCCAGGCGGTGGTCTGGTACACGGGCCAGTTCTATGCGCAGCTGTTCCTGATCCAGTCGCTCAAGGTCGACCTGGACACGGCGTACATCCTGCTGGGCGTCGCGCTGCTCATCGGCACGCCGTTCTTCGTGCTGTTCGGTTCGCTGTCCGACAAGATCGGCCGCAAGCCGATCATCATGGCCGGCTGCCTGATTGCCGCGTTGGCCTACATGCCGCTGTTCCAGATGCTCACCAAGTACGCCAACCCCGACCTGGCCAAGGCCCAGGAAGTGAACAAGGTGGTGGTGCACTCGAACCCCAAGGAGTGCTCGTTCCAGGGCAACCCGGTGGCACGCGACATCGACTTCACGACTTCCTGCGACATCGCCAAGCGCTTCCTGGCGCAGAGTTCGGTGAGCTATGACAACGCGGAAGTCCCGGCTGGAACGCTCGCGACCGTCAATATCGGCGACAAGGTCATCACCGTGCCCTCGGCCATCGTGACGAACTCGCGCTTCGATGCCGACAGCGCCAAGAAGATCGCCGAATTCAAGAAGGAAATGGGCGAATCGCTGAAGGTGGCCGGCTATCCGACCAAGGCCGACCCGGCGAAGATCAACAAGCCCATGGTGGTCTTCGTCCTGGTCTTGCTGGTAATCCTGGTGACGATGGTCTACGGCCCGATTGCGGCGATGCTCGTGGAACTCTTTCCGACCCGCATCCGCTACACCTCGATGAGCTTGCCGTACCACATCGGCAATGGCTGGTTCGGTGGCTTGCTGCCCAGTACCGGCTTCGCGATCGTGGCGCAGACCGGCAACATGTACAACGCGCTGTGGTATCCGATCGGCATTGCCGCGATGACTTTTGTGATCGGCATGCTGTTCGTCAAGGAGACGAAGGACGTGGATATCTACGCCAACGACTAGCGTGAAACACCCCCGATGCACCTGCGGCGTTTCCCCTCAAGACCCCTCGAGGGGGCGCACCCGGCGGCCCGGCAAAGCCGGTTCCGCGGGTGCCCACGAACAAACTTCGCAGTGCTCGTCCTGGTTTTCATGGGTTGGGGTCATGCGATAGCGTGCTGGAAAACCGATACGTACCCAGGATTGGCGTACTTCGTGTAGCCGATCGGCATCCCGGATGGCCTCGGCCCGTTGCAAGCGGGCCGGGGCCTTTTTTCGTTCCGGCGCCGCGGCCGTCCGGTGGCGCGAAAGCGCAAGACCCCGCCACGGCGCGGCGATGGCCCCCTCCCTAGAATGCTTGCCCCACACCCAAGGCACGCATGACACAGGGCTCCATCCGGATTCGCGGCGCACGCCAGCACAACCTCCAGAACCTCGACATCGATATCCGCACAGGCGAGATGACAGTGGTCACCGGGCCGAGCGGCTCCGGCAAGTCGAGCCTGGTGTTCGACACGCTGTATGCGGAAGGGCAGCGCCGCTATGTCGAGACTTTCTCGGCCTATGCGCGCCAGTTCCTCGACCGCATGGACAAGCCGGCGGTCGACAAGGTGGAAGGCGTGCCGCCCGCGATCGCGATCGACCAGACCAACCCGGTGCGTTCGTCGCGCTCCACCGTCGGCACGATGACGGAGCTGAACGACCATTTGAAGTTGCTGTTCGCGCGTGCTGCCGAGTTGTTCGACCGCGAGACCGCGTTGCAAGTGCGACATGACTCGCCGGATTCGATCTATGCGGCGCTGGTCGAGCGGGCTGGCGCGGGCATCGGCGCCGGGCCGCCCCAAGCCGATTCGGCCCCCTCGGGGGGCAGCGAAGCACGCGAAGCGGGGAGCGTGGGGGCTCAAGTCAATCCGCGCGTGGTGCTCACGTTTCCCGTGGAGCTGCCTGCGAGCACCAGCGCGGAAGAAGTGACGCAATGGCTGTCGGCCAGCGGCTTCACGCGCGTGCAGGCCGAGCGCGAAGTGGCCACGTCGACGGGCCCGCGCAAGGTGCTGGACGTCGTGGCGGATCGCTTTCGCATCGTGGGCACCGAGCGCGCCCGCGTGATCGAGGCCATCGAGGTCGCATTGAAGCGCGGCAGCGGGAGGCTGACCGTCTATGCGTTGTCGGCCGACGAAGGTGCGCGCCCCGCCGCCGGGCCGCCCCAAGGCGGGGCAGCCCCCTCGGGGGGCAGCGAACCACGCGAAACGGGGAGCGTGGGGGCCTTGCCACCGGACGTATGGAAGTTCTCCACCGGCCTGCATTGCCCCGAGAGCGACATCCGCTACGGCGACCCGATCCCGTCGATGTTCTCCTTCAACTCGGCCGTCGGCGCCTGTGAGACCTGCCGCGGCTTCGGTCGCGTGATCGGCGTGGACCTTGGCCTGGTGATCCCGAACGACAAGCTCACGCTGCGCGCCGGCGCCATCAAGACGATCCAGACGCCCGCATGGAAGGAAGCGCAGGACGACCTCATGCGCCATGCCGAGGCCGCCGGCATCCCGCGCGACACACCCTGGGCCAAGCTCACGCAAGAGCAGAAGGATTGGGTCATCGAAGGCTCGCCCAACTGGAAGGGCAAGTGGAACCAGCAGTGGTACGGCATCAAGCGCTTCTTCGCCTATCTCGAAAGCAAGGCCTACAAGATGCACATCCGCGTGCTCTTGTCGAAGTACCGCAGCTACACGCCATGTCCGGCGTGTGCCGGCGCACGCCTCAAGCTGGAGAGCCTCCTGTGGCGCATCGGCAGCAAGGAAGATGCCGATGCAGTGCTGCCGCCCGAAAAGCGCTTCATGCCGGTCGGCGTGAAGTGGTCGCGTGCGCAACTCGAAGCCCTGCCGGGCCTGTGCCTGCATGACCTGAT
This sequence comes from Variovorax humicola, assembly GCF_037889915.1. Classification (NCBI taxonomy): domain Bacteria; kingdom Pseudomonadati; phylum Pseudomonadota; class Betaproteobacteria; order Burkholderiales; family Comamonadaceae; genus Variovorax; species Variovorax humicola. The sequence continues at coordinate 164,756 of NZ_JBBKZV010000010.1, forward strand.
GCTGCTGCCGATCGAGCGCCTGCGCCGCCTGTTCGACGGCATCGAAAGCCACGGCAACAGCGCCAATGCGAGCGAAGGCGACGTGCAGGCGCTCAAGCTCCTGTTCGACGAAATCACGACCCGACTGCGCTACCTGCATGACGTCGGCATCGGCTACCTCACGCTCGACCGCCAGAGCCGCACGCTGAGCGGCGGCGAGGTGCAGCGCATCAACCTGACGACGGCGCTGGGCACGTCGCTCGTCAACACTTTGTTCGTGCTGGACGAGCCCAGCATCGGGCTGCACCCGCGCGACATGAGCCGCATCACCGAGGCCATGCTGCGCCTGCGCGACGCGGGCAATACGCTGGTGGTGGTCGAGCACGACCCGGCCGTCATGCTCGCCGCCGACCGCGTCGTCGACATGGGCCCCGGCCCCGGCGTGCGCGGCGGGCAGGTGGTGTTCGACGGCACCGTCGATGCGTTGCGCAATGCCGATACGCTCACCGGCGCCTATCTCGGCGGGCGCAAGCAGATCGGCATGGGCTTCAAGCGGCTCGTGAGCGAGAACACCTTTCGCCTCATCCTCGAAGGCGTGCGCGAGCACAACCTGCAGGACGTGACGGTCGAGATCCCGCTCCATCGCCTGGTCGTGGTCACGGGCGTCAGTGGCTCCGGCAAGTCCACGCTGATCCAGGACGTGCTGGCGCCCGCGCTGATGCGCCACTTCGGCAAGGCCACCGAGTCGCCGGGCGCACACGACCGGATGCTCGGCGCGGACTACCTGAGCGACGTGGTCTTCGTCGACCAGTCGCCGATCGGCAAGACCGCGCGCTCCAATCCCGCGAGCTATGTGGGCGCGTGGGATGCCGTGCGCGAGATCTTCGCCACCGCCGCGCTCTCGCGGCAACGCGGCTACACGGCCAGCAAGTTCAGCTTCAACAGCGGCGACGGACGCTGCGCCACCTGCGGCGGCTCCGGCTTCGAACATGTCGAGATGCAGTTTCTCAGCGACGTGTACCTGCGCTGCCCGGACTGCGACGGCAAGCGCTACCGGCCCGAGATTCTCGAAGTCACGATCGAGCGCGGTGGCAAGGCGCTCAACGTTGCCGCTGTGCTCGAACTCACGGTGGCAGAAGCGGCGCAGGTGTTTGCCGAAGACCGCGACGTGCTGCGCATGCTGCAGCCGATCGTCGACGTGGGCCTCGACTACGTGAAGCTCGGTCAGCCGGTGCCGACGCTGTCGGGCGGCGAGGCGCAGCGCCTCAAGCTCGCGGGCTTCCTCGCGGAGGCGGCGAAGAACGGCAGCGCCACCAAGCAGGGCCTGGCGCGCAAGGGCACGCTGTTCCTGTTCGACGAGCCGACCACCGGCCTGCACTTCGACGACATCGCGCGCCTGATGCGCGCCTTGCGCAAGCTGCTCGATGCGGGGCACTCGTTGGTCGTGATCGAGCACAACCTCGACGTGATCCGCGCGAGCGACTGGCTCATCGACCTCGGGCCGGAAGGCGGCGAGGGCGGCGGCCGCGTGGTGGCGGAAGGCACGCCGGAGCTTGTGCGGGGGATGAAGGGCACCTTCACCGGCGAGGCGCTGCGCGACTACGAACTGGCGCTCGGCCCGTCGCGCTTCGCCGTCGCCGAACCGCGCGCACGCTTTGGCGCACCCGCGCCCGCCAAGGGAGAGGGCGCGATCCAGATCGTCAACGCCCGCGAACACAACCTCAAGAACCTGAGCGTCGACATCCCGCGCGGCAAATTCAGCGTCGTCACTGGCGTCAGCGGCTCGGGCAAGTCGACGCTGGCCTTCGACATCCTCTTCAACGAAGGCCAGCGCCGCTACCTCGAATCGCTCAACGCCTATGCGCGCAGCATCGTGCAGCCGGCGGGCCGGCCCGAGGTCGATGCGGTCTACGGCATTCCGCCGACGGTGGCCATCGAACAGCGCCTGTCGCGCGGCGGCCGCAAGAGCACGGTCGGCACTACCACCGAGGTCTGGCACTTCCTGCGCCTGCTGTACGTCAAGCTGGGCATCCAGCACTGCATCCACGACGGCGCGGCCGTGCAGCCGCAAACGCCCGACAGCATCGCCGCGCAGGTGATGAAGAAATATCGGGGCCAGCACATCGGCCTGCTTGCGCCGCTGGTGAGCAACCGCAAGGGCGTCTACACCGAGCTGGCCGACTGGGCGCGGCCGCGTGGCTACACGCACCTGCGCGTCGACGGCGGCTTCCTGCCGACGCTGAACTTCCCGCGCATCGACCGCTTCAAGGAGCACAGCATCGAGCTGCCGGTGGCCAGCCTCGACGTGCTGCCGGAAAACGAGGCGCTGCTGCGCGAATCGCTCACGCGTGCGCTCGAGCACGGCAAGGGCGTGGTCCACGTGCTCAGCGAACTCACCGGCCTCAAGGCCGCGATGATGGCCGGCGCGCCCACCTCCGGCATCGGCCGCGTGCAGGTGTTCTCGACCTTGCGCGCCTGCCCGGTCTGCAGCACCAGCTATGCCGAACTCGACCCGCGCCTGTTCAGCTACAACAGCAAGCACGGCTGGTGCCCCGATTGCGTCGGCACCGGCGTCAAGCTCACCAAGGACCAGCGCAAGGTCTACGACGACTCGGTGCTGGGCGATGACCAGAAGGGGCGCGAGCAGACCTTTGCAGAGCCGGAAGCGGAGGACGTGGGCGACGTGGCGTGCCCGACCTGCGAAGGTACGCGGCTGAATGCGACGGCGCGAGCGGTGTTGTTCGATGGAGGCGTCGCAGCCCCTCGCCCCCTCCCGCTCCCCGAAGGGGCGAGGGAGCAGGACAGCGAATCCGACTTCCTCCCTCTCCCGCAAGCGGAAGAGGGTCGGGGTAAGAGCGTCATCGGCATCACGGAACTCGCCCGCATGAGCGTCACAGACATCCGCCAATGGTTCGAAGGACTCGAACTTGCGGGCCGCGATGCCGAGATCGCCCGCGACCTGGTCCCGGAAATCCGCAGCCGCCTCGAATTCCTCGAAGAGGTCGGCCTCGGCTATCTCACGCTCGACCGCGGCGCCCCCACCCTGAGCGGCGGCGAAGCCCAGCGCATCCGCCTGGCGGCGCAGCTCGGCAGCAACCTGCAGGGCGTTTGCTATGTGCTCGACGAGCCGACCATCGGCCTGCACGCGCGCGACAACCAGATCCTGCTCAACGCACTGCACAAGCTCGGCGAGAAGGGCAACACGCTGGTGGTGGTGGAGCACGACGAGGACACCATCCGCCGCGCCGATCACATCATCGACATCGGCCCCAGTGCCGGCAAGCGCGGCGGCAGGCTTGTGGCAGAAGGAACCGTGGCCGACATCCAGGCCGCAGGCAATTCGCAGACCGGCCGCTACCTGCGCGATGCGATCAAGCATCCGCTGCAAGCGCGCAGGCCGGTCGCTGGCGAGGATGGCGCGCCTGCGTGGCTCACCGTGCACGGTGCCAACCTGCACAACCTGCAGGACATCACCGCCGCGCTGCCCCTGCACCGTCTCGTGGCCATCAGCGGCGTCAGCGGTTCCGGCAAGTCCACGCTGGCGCGCGACGTGCTGCTGGCCAACGTGCATGCCATCGTCGTGCAGCGCATGACCAAGGCGGGCCGCGATGCCGACGCCGCCGGCAAGCGGCCGGCCTGGACCGGCAGCCGATCCGTCACCGGCTACGAAACCATCGACCGCGTTCTCGAAGTCGACCAGACGCCGATCGGCAAGACCCCGCGCAGTTGCCCCGCCACCTACATCGGCTTCTGGGACACCATCCGCAAGCTCTTCGCCGACACGCTGGAGGCCAAGGCGCGCGGCTATGGCCCGGCGCGCTTCAGCTTCAACACCGGCGAGGGTCGTTGCCCCGGCTGCGATGGCGCCGGCGTGCGCACCATCGAGATGAGCTTCCTGCCCGACGTGAAGGTGCCCTGCGAGGTTTGCCACGGCGCGCGCTTCAACCCCGAGACGCTGGCCGTGAGCTGGCGCGGCAAGAGCATCGGCGAGGTGCTGCAGATGGAAGTGGACGAGGCGGTCGAGTTCTTCGCGGCGATGCCCAACATCAGCCATCCGCTGCAACTGCTCAAGGACGTGGGACTGGGCTACCTCACGCTCGGCCAGCCGTCACCGACGTTGAGCGGCGGCGAGGCGCAGCGCATCAAGCTGGTCACCGAGCTGAGCAAGGTCCGCGACGACATCACGCGCCGCGGCAACAAGGCGCCGCACACGCTATATGTGCTGGACGAGCCAACGGTAGGCCTGCACATGGCCGACGTCGAGAAGCTGATCCACGTGCTGCACCGGCTGGTCAACGGCGGCCACAGCGTGGTGGTGATCGAGCACGACCTCGACGTGATCGCCGAGGCCGACTGGATCATCGACCTCGGCCCCGAAGGCGGCAACGCCGGCGGCCGCATCGTCGCCGCGGCGCCGCCCGAGGAAGTGGTGCAGCTCGGCACCCACACCGGCCAGGCACTGGCCCCCGTGCTGGCACGTTGACCATGATCACGCTCTACAACGACCAGCATACCTTGCATCACGGCAAGCTCGAGATGTTCCGCGGCGAACTGTCCCGTGCTTCGAGGTGCCGGCGCGCGCCGACTTCGTGCTGCAGGAGGTGCTGCGCCGCAACCTCGGCCCGATCGAATCGCCGCGCGCCTTCGACGACGCCGTCGTCGCGCGCGTCCATGCACCGCGCTACGTCGACTTCCTGCGCGGCGCGTGGGACGAGTGGGTGGCGATGGACCCCGCCAACGCGGAACGCGACGCCTTCCCCTCGTACTGGCCGATCCGCACCTTTCGCAGCGATGTGCTGCCCGCGAGCTTCCCCGCACGCATGGGCCTGTTCTCGTATGACGCGGGCACGCCGTTGACCTCGGGCACCTGGGCGGCGGCCCATGCCGGCGCGGGCTGCGCCATCGCCGCCGCGCAGCGCGTGGCCCATGGCGAGCGTGCCGCCTTCGCCCTCACGCGCCCGCCCGGCCACCATGCCGGCGCCGATTTCTTCGGCGGCTACTGCTTCCTCAACAACGCCGCCATTGCCGCGCAGACCTTGCGCGACGCCGGCCTGGCGCGCGTCGCGGTGCTCGACATCGACTACCACCACGGCAACGGCACCCAGGCGATCTTCTACGACCGCGCCGACGTGCAGTTCACCAGCATCCATGGCGACCCGCATACCGAGTACCCGTATTACCTGGGCTATGCCGACGAACGCGGCGCGGGGGCGGGCCTGGGCTACAACCACAACCTGCCACTGCCGCGCGGCACGGATTTCGCGGCCTGGCGCGACGCGCTGCACACCTCGCTGAAGGGCATCGTTGCCTTCAGGCCCGACGCCCTCGTGGTCTCGCTCGGCCTCGACACATTCGAAGGCGACCCGATCGCCGGGTTCACGCTGCAGGGCGCCGACTACCTGCGCATCGGTGACGACCTGGCGCGCGCCGGGTTGCCGGCGGTGTTCGTGTTCGAAGGCGGCTATGCGGTGGCCGAGGTGGGTGTCAATGCCGTGAACGTGCTCGAAGGCTTCGCGTCCCGGGCCTGACGCGCACGCGACCCGCCCCGCGGGACTTCACCGATTGCTGACCGGAGCCTGACTCGGCCCAATGGCCAGTCAATCAATCGACGTCCACCAAGGAGGCATCCACATGTTCAAACGTAGCCTGCTGCGCGCCACGGCGCTCCTCGCGCTGACTGCGGCCACGCCGTTCGCCACCTGGGCGCAAGCCTTTCCCGCCAAGCCGATCAAGCTGGTGATCGCCTTTCCCGCAGGCGGCCCCACCGATATCACGATGCGCCAGCTGGCCGAAAACGCCTCGAAGATCCTCGGCCAGCCGGTCATCATCGACAACAAGCCGGGCGCTGGCGGCACGCTGCCTGCACAGGCATTGCAGACCGCGCAGCCCGACGGCTACACCATCGCGCAGATCCCGCTCGGCGTGTTCAGGCTCGGCTACACCACCAAGATCAACTGGGATCCGCTCAAGGACATCAACTACGTCATCAACGTCACAGGCTATGCCTTCGGCATCGTCGTGCCGGCCGACAGCCCGTTCAAGAACTGGGCCGATTTCGTCGCCTACGCCAAGGCCAATCCGGGCAAGCTCACCTACGGCTCCACCGGCAACCTCACCAGCCCGCACCTGACCACCGAGCTGGTCGCCCAGAAGGCCGGCATCCAGCTCCAGCACGTGCCGTACAAGGGCAGTGCCGACCTGATGCTGGCGGTGGTCAGCGGGCAGTTGATGGCCGCCGCCGACAGCACCGGCTTCGCGCCGCAGGTCGAGGCGGGCAAGCTGCGCGTGCTCAACACATGGGGCGAGAAGCGCCTGGCCAAGTTCCCTGATGCGCCCACGCTCAAGGAACTGGGCTACGACATCGTGCAGAACTCGCCCTTCGGCATCGGCGCGCCAAAGAACACGTCCCCCGAGGTGGTGAAGAAGCTGCACGACGCCTTCAAGCAGGCGATGGAAGAACCCAGCTACGTCGCCGCGCTGGGCCGCTACGACATGCTGCCCGACTACAAGAGTTCGGCCCAGTACGCCAAGTTCGCGCAGGACACGGTGGCGCGGGAGAAGGTGGTGATCGAGAAGCTGGGGTTGGCGAAGCCGCAGTGAGCCGGGGCAGTCGGCCGTAGACCGCACTGCGTCCCCGGGCGCGCCGTACCGGCCCTCGCGGTGCAGAGTTGGCCGAGGCAGTGGATGATTTGCGCGAGCACCCAGTGACGCACGACCGAACTCGCCGCGTCCGAGGCCTCAGAGCGCGGTAGTACTGTCCTTCACGGCCTTCACGGCCTTCACGGCCTTCACGGCCTTTGCGCCTTGCGCGCTGGCCGGACCTTTACGGCGCGCTGAGCGGCGCACGGGCGTCGAGGATGGCTGCCGCGACTTCGGCAAAGCCGGCGCCGCGCTCGCTCGGCGCGACGTAGCGCGGCAGGTGCGGCAGCGCACTCTCGAAGCGGCGCACGTTGGCCACGCCGATGCTGTGTTCGAAGTGCTCGAACATCAGCGCGTCGTTCGTCGAATCGCCGACGTAGGCCCAGCGATCCATCTCGTCCGCGAGCGTGCGGCACCACAGCTCGCGTACGATCCAACGCGCGCCCTCGAGCTTGTTGTGCTCGCCATACCAGCCGTTGACGTGGATACTGCTCATGGTGGCGTGCATGCCTTCGCCCCGCATGAGCGCGACCACGGCGGCGATGCGTGCATCGTCAAGCTGAACAAACTCGCCGTGGTCGATCGCGATGTCGCATTCGCGCCCGGCCGAGTCGGTGGCCCGGCGCGCGCCGGGAATTTCGCGCTCGATGCGGTCGAGCACCGCCCCCATCCGGGCGAAGTTGCGCGCCCGCGTGTCGGCATCCTGCTGGTAGCGCTTGACCAGCCCGCCACCGGGCGCGGGCACGAGCGCGACGGCGCCGTTCTCGGCCACGATCGAGTCGACCGGCCATGCCGCCGCAAAGGGTTCGCTCCAGCCCACGGGCCGGCCGGTGACGGCGACCATGTGCAGGCCCGCGGCCTTGAGCGCCGCGAGCGCGCGCAGGGCATCGGGGCTGATCGCGCCTTCGGTCGTGAGCGTGTCGTCGATGTCGGTGAAAACGCCGATCAGCGCACCGCGCACGGCGCGCGGCCAGTGCGACAGGGCCCGCATCAACCCGCCGATTGCAGCGCCAGCCCCGCATGCTCGCGCAGCGGATGGAAATGGATCTTCGGAAAGCGCTCCTGCGCGAGCCGCACGTCGTACGGCGAAGTGCACAGGTAGGCCAGCGTATCGGCCGCATCCCTGGCCATGCGCGCCGGATAGGCGTTCACGAACTCGCGCAGCTCGGCCGGCGTATCGGCCGTGATCCAGCGCGCGCCGGTGTACTGGCAGCCTTCGAGCTTCACGTCGGCGTCGTACTCGGCCTTCAGCCGGTGCTGCACCACTTCGAACTGCAGTTGGCCCACGGCGCCGAGCAGCATCGGCCCGCCGACTTCGGGGCGGAACACCTGGATCGCGCCTTCCTCGCCGAGCTGCGCCAACCCCTGCTGCAACTGCTTGGTGCGCAGCGGATTTTTCAGGATCACGGTCATGAAGAGTTCGGGCGCAAAGAAGGGCAGGCCGGTGAACTGCAGGCTCGCGCCATCGGTGATCGTGTCGCCCAACTGCACGCCCCCATGCGTGGTGAAGCCGACGATGTCGCCCGCGTAGGCTTCGTCGACCGCCTCGCGTCGCTGGCTCATGAAGGTCACGACGCTGGTCGGCCGCAGTTCCTTCGCAGTGCGCTGCACCCGCAGCTTCATGCCCGGCGTGTACTTGCCGGATGCCATGCGCACGAAGGCGATGCGGTCGCGGTGGTTCGCGTCCATGTTGGCCTGCACCTTGAACACCACGCCGGCGAAGTCCCTGTCCTCGGGCTGGATTTCCTTCACCACTGGCTGGCGGTTGACGAGCGTGGTGCTGGTGCGCGATTGCGGCGACGGCGCCAGGTCGACCAGCGCATCCAGCACTTCCATCACGCCGAAGTTGTTGACGCCGGAGCCGAAGAACACGGGCGTCTGCTTGCCGGCAAGGAAGGCCGCGTGGTCCCATGCGTGCGAGGCGCCAGTGGCGAGTTCCATGCTCTCCATCGCATGCGCGAAGTCGGCGCCGAAGCGCTTCGTGAGCACGTCTCGCCCCGACAGCGGGATGGTCTCGAAATCCTGCGGCAACCGTTCACTGCCCGACTCGAAGACGGTCATCGACTGCGTGCGCAGGTTCATGATCCCGCGGAAGGTCTTGCCCTGGCCCACGGGCCAGGTCATCGGCACGCAGGCCATGCCGAGCTCGCGTTCCACCTCGTCGAGGATGTCCAGCGGCTCGCGCACCTCGCGGTCCATCTTGTTGACGAAGGTGATGATCGGCGTGTCGCGCTGGCGGCAGACCTCGATCAGGCGGCGCGTCTGCGATTCCACCCCGTTGGCCGCGTCGATCACCATCAGCGCCGAGTCCACGGCCGTCAGCACGCGGTAAGTGTCTTCCGAGAAGTCCTTGTGGCCGGGTGTGTCGAGCAGGTTGATCACGTGGTCGCGATACAGCATCTGCATCACCGACGAGGCCACCGAGATGCCGCGCTGCTTCTCGATTTCCATCCAGTCCGACGTGGCATGGCGCGAGGCCTTGCGCGCCTTCACCGAGCCCGCGATCTGGATCGCGCCCGAGAACAGCAGCAGCTTCTCGGTCAGGGTGGTCTTGCCCGCGTCGGGGTGGGAGATGATAGCAAAAGTGCGTCGGCGCTTGGTTTCTTTGAGGAAAAGATCGGATGACATGGTGGGGAGCGACGAATATGTACGCGTTTATGTACGCAAATCAAGAGCGTGGCGGCGAAGCCCGAAGAGCCGTTCATTGAGCCTGCGGGCGGTGTGCCACTTTGGGTCAATTGTCTCAGGGTAGCGGCTGGTCTAGCTGAATGCGCCGAGGCGCTCGCGGCAGAGCGCCAGCGTCTGCTCGGCAGTCTCGGCGGTCTGTGCGATCGCCAGAGCGATGCGCGGAACCGCCAAAGCATCGAGCGCAGCGCTGAGCCGTTCAAGCATCCTGTCGATATCTTCATTTGCATCGCCCGCACGCAGCCCGGCAAGGGTTGCAAGCGCGACAAAGTCCGCGCGGCGTAACCGCTCGTCTTTCCCGTTGAGCTTGAGCGCCATGCGGTCATGCGCAAGATTTGGAAAGACGCGTGTGGTGACGGTGTCGTAGACAGGAGCCATCCGCACCGACTGGAAGTTCTCTTCGCCTTCTTGCGTGATTTTGAGAAGCGCCATGTTCTTCAGATGCATATCGCCATCGGCGATGAGCCATGCGAACAGAGCACGCTGCACCAGCGTGCGCAAATCGTTTTCGGGATCCGTAGAGAGAGGACGCAGCGCCCGGGCGATGCGTTCGATGGTGCCTGTGTACTTGTCCTCAGGGCCGAGCCCAAGCACCGAGCACATGTCTTCCATGGCGATGAGGCGTGCATCGCCGTCCTGGTTGCGGATATCAAATCGCTCAACGAGAAGCGCGGGCGGCAGGTCACCCGGCATAGGAACAAGCGCGTGGTCCGGTGTTTCAAACCCGACGGCGCGCGCCAGGCCAAGTCCAATCCATTCGACAACGGGCAGCGCCTCGAACCCGCTGGTCCCTGCCGGTTTGAGGATGTGGGTAAACGGTGCAGCGGTCGCAGGCGCAAGAATGCCGTCCACACCTAAGTGCATTGGCGCCTTGATCTGCACACCGGAGAGACGCGGCGTGTCGGCACTCTGATAAAGGCGCGCGAGGCGCTGCTCGAAATCCTGCTCGAACGCGCCGCGCCCGGGACCGGCGTAGGTCCCCGTAAATTCGCCGTTACCAGCGAATGCCGCAAGGCGTGTGGAAAGACTGTCTGCAGGCAAAGCCTCAAGCTCTTCGCTGCGTTCCGAGATCGTGATGTTGGACATGTAGCGCTTGCCTTCGCGCAGGACGGTGCGCTCGTCAGCCTCCTTCAGAACGTGTTCCAGCCACCCTTCCGGCAGCAGCGACACGATGAAGGGCGGCAGCCGCCCCGGCGTGATCTGGCGGACAAGTGGCGGCAGCTTTGGCTCGCGCGCGGTGTTTGTCCATCGCCATTCGAAGCCATCGTGAGAAAGCTGCCCGATCAGCAGCTTGTGCCACGCGACCTGAAGAGCGAACGCCGCCTCATTGCGCGGCGGTTCGCCAGCGCTAGGGCGACGCAGCAGATATTTTTCCGCGCCTTCGCCTTCCTTGTACCAGTCGTTCTCTTTGGCCAGAGCCCAAATGGCATCGGCAGCGCCGCGCGCGTCGCCGTATTCCTCGATCAATCGCGCGGCGATGGCCTCCCGCATGCCTGCGTCGATTGACGCTGCATGTTCGCTGCGCTGGCGAAACGCTTCGAGGAGCCTTTGCCGTGGGGCCGATGCGGACACCGGAAACTCGCCAAGGCTGTCGGCGACGACGGCGCTGGCAACCGATGGCCGGTCCGGTGCTCTGTTCTGAACGATCTCAAGGCCGCGAATGCGTGTCCGCTGAACGCGGCTGCCGCTCAGATACAGGCGTCCATCCCGTGTCGGCCCGAGCAGCACGGCGCTGGCGGCCGAAAGATAGGCTCGCGGATAAAGGTAGCGAGCGATGCGGACCGCATGCGCCATCACGACCTGGTCGACATCGTCACCGGCATCGACATAGATCCCGCGCATCAGCTGCAGCAGTTTTCCCGTTTCAGCCAGATAGTGGCTGCGGGTCTTGTCGATCGTCTCGCCGACCAGATGAAGTGCCATTTTCTAACTTTCCCGAACCTCAGATACGAGAAGGTTAGCATAGTCGGCGTTCAGGCGCAACGAAAAGCCAACTTTTCCGGACTACAAGTCCGCGAAAGTTAGAAAACCTGGCTTATCGCTCTCGTTCTGGGCCATTTTCCGGGGTTTTCGCCCGGCCTGCGTCATCGGAGCGTTCTGGCTGCCGCGTGCAAGCCGCCCCGTTGAAATCCCGGACGGGATCAGGCGGGGCCTGAGCACCGCGCTCTTTGGCAGCTTCAAATTCAGGCCGCAGCGGCTTGTCCACGATTTCGCTTCGCGCAATATCGAGAGGCGGCATTCCATCAAAGCCCTCGCGCTCCTGAACACGCTGATTTTTGAGTCCATCCCGTTTCAGCGCGGCAATCTCCCGGTCTTCCACCTTTTTCAATGACCGAAGCTTTCGGTCCAGAGTGCGCGACGGCAGCGCCTGACGCTCTGCGAGGTCTTTCTTTTCTGCGAGCTGTTTTGCCTGAAGCGCAATCCTTTGAACTTTCTGTTCTTCCAGAATTCTGCCATCCTTATATCGATGAACCGCGCGGCGAATGGCGCTGACGCCGGTTACCCGGCCGAGAAATCCTGCAAGCCCATGCACGCGCAATTCCGAACGCTGCTGGCGCAGAGTCGACATGCTCCAAATGCGCGCGGCGCTGCGCGTGTCGTTCATCACGTTGACGCGCGATCAGAGATTCCCGCGCCTGACCGTGACGACGCTCTAGCGCAATCCGTTCCTGATCCAATGCAAGGCGGCGCAGTTTCTGCGCGTGCTCCATCGCGGCAAGCGGAGCCGCAATATGCTCCTCTTGAAGATTTCGCTCACTGAGCTTGCGATTGCTGGCAATAAGGTCCTGTGCTTCCGCAACTGTCGGCAGGCTCTCCTCAGGAAAATCCTTTTCCAGGAAGGCTCGCACATCCCGGGTCTTGACGGTCTTGTCGTCAATAAGCCGGGCCAGCGCGTGCGAATCCCCATAGAAATCGACGACGACATAGGGACGCTTGCCGCGCGCCAGAATATAGCCCCGCTCCGCCAGCGCATTGACGAAAGCCTTCGCGCTATCGCTCTCTATCCAGGCATCGGTTATTTGCCGCGAATGATCGGCTTTGGAAAGTCCAGTCTGGCTCTGCTTGGCTCTTTCATAAAGAGTTTCTTGATCAATTTTCCTTGATTTGTCGTAGCCGGCAGGAAGGTCAAGAAAGTGCTCTTTGGCAAACGCACGCGTGACCTGCACGAGCTTGTCGCGGTCAAAGGCAATATGGACCGCCTTGCACCGCTCCGCATCAATGCGTGACCAGACAACGTGGCAATGTTCACGGCCGTGTTTGATATGAAAGACGACGGCGCGCGGCTGTTCTGTCAGTCCGAGTGCCTCTTCCGCACGGCGAATGTAATCGCTATATTGCTCGCGGGTGATTTCGCCTTGCGCAGGATCCGGATTGATGGAGAGGCTATAGAGATATTTCTGACAGCGCGTGAGGGTTTCGGCCTGAATCTCCCATTCCTTGACAGCTCCGTGCAGGTCAGAGGCTATTGCGCCGCGCAGCTCGACAACTTCAGTCAGTTCGTTGTCGTAGGCATTCTGCAAATGCGTTGCAAGATCCTGCCCGCCGCCGCGCTGCGATGCAAAAAGGGGTCATGGTTCTTTGCCAAGTCCGATTTGCGCGCAGGTTCCGATGTCGTCGAGCAGTTGGATGCAGTCGCGGACGAGCGGATCGTCGTCTTCGCCCAGAAGCGCTTTAACAAGCGCTTTGGCCTTGGCCGTTCGCGCGAGGATCAATCGAACATACGCTGCTGCACGGATGGCACTGGCCGGCGCCTGGAGGGCGAAGCCCCAAGCGCGGCTTCCACGATGTAGGCGTTGCGCGTCTTGCCGGCGGCTTGGGCGCGAGCATCAAGATCGGCGCGCCCGCCAAGCGGCAGCCGGACTGAAATCGTGGGTTCGCGGTCCTTCGGTGTCATGGTGTCACCGTAGCCGCGCAAGCCCCGCACGCTCCTCTCCCATTCCTCGCGGTCCGGCCCGCGCGTGGCCGGTCGAATGGGGTCCAGGGGGCAGCGAAATGCCCCATGGTCGTCAGCCGGGGACGAAACGCCGGTCGCAGGGTCCAGGGGCGCGACGAGCCACTGGTCATGGGATTCCAAAGGGAGAGCGAAGTCGCCCTTTGGTCGAAGCCGGTGCCGAACACCGGTCGTGGGTCCAGGGGCGCGACAGCCCATGGTCGAGGGTGCACGGGGCTACGAAGTGCCCCTGCGCGATGGTGTCCAGAGGAGAGCGCAGTCTCCTTTGGTCGTGATAGGAACGGCGAAACTGACCTTGCCCTCGAAAAACGTATCCCTTGCTGAGTGTTTCAATGCAAGCAAGGAGAACGGACATGACGAAGGCGACGAGAGCGCGCTACACGGTGGAGTTCAAGAAGGAGGCCGTGCGGCGGGTCGAAGGTGGCCAGAGCATCGCGGCGGCGGCGCGCACGTTGGGCGTGGTCGAGCAGACCCTGTTCAACTGGGTCAAGGCACAGCGCCAAGGCAAGCTCACCGGGGCTGACAGCAAGGCGGTGAGTGCCGAGCAGATGGAGATCAGTCGGCTGCGCGCCGAGTTGGCCCGCGTGAAGATGGAGCGCGACATCCTGGAAACAGCGACGGGTGCGCCGGGAGACCGGCATGGAGTAGGCGGTGCGAGTCCACTGCAGTGAAGGAGTAGCGATCCACATTGGCCCCGAGCCGTGCATCGGCATCCGCGAGGATGTCGGTGAAGCGTCGGTAGGGGAACACACAGGCCAGCAATTGAGCCACGAAAGTTTCTATCCCAGGTGCCGACGCTGTCCGTTAAAGCGGAAGGCAACACGGACGGGCGCGTCATCGGGAGCGCCTGGACGACCTGGCGGGGTCGGAGCACCTGGCATGTGTGCACGCTCCATGAACGGGAACCGGGAGATCTCGGGTTTGACCAGCCGCCGTATAGGGCTGGCCCGCATCGGGAAGGCGAGGAGCTCAAGGACGAGCTGACACGATGCATGAATGCCACCATTCCCGACCAAGGACGCTGGTTGCAGTCGGTCGTGCGGGGGTACTTCGCGTACCACGCGGTTCCGACCAACTACCGGGCCTTGGCTGCGTTCCGCTACCACGTTGCCATCCTGTGGCGACGTGTGCTCTGCCGGCGCAGCCAGAAGGCCCATATGTCCTGGGACCGCATGCGCCGCATCGTCGATGCTTGGCTGCCACTACCCCGAATCCTTCATCCATGGCCGAATCAGCGCTTTGCCGTCAAACACCCAAGGTAGGAGCCGTATGCCGAATGTGGCGTCGGCCCATATGTGGTGCCCAGCGGCATCTGCCTCGGAACCGTGGTCGATGAACGCCACATAAATTTCTTCCGCCGTACTGTCGGATCCCCCAGTTCACCAGGAGATCCGGCCATGTTTGAGAGCTTGTATCGGTATTCGCGCGTCTTGGCTCGCCACCTCGATGGACCCGCTGCCGAAGAACGTGATCGCTATGTCGAGCACTGCGCGGCGGGCGGCGCAGCGCATGAGTCGGTGCTGCACTTGGCGAGCGAGTTGCTCGTCGTCGCACAGCACTTGGACATCACCGGGACGCGGGCGATCTCGACCGAGGAGATCGCAACAGCCGCGGACCATTGGGTGCGGCATCAGCGCCGGCGCGGTCGTATCAGCGCCGCGCGTTATAGCCGCCAGAGATTTGTGCAGGTCGCCACCGACTGGCTGCGCTTCCTCGGGAGGCTTGAAGCCGCACCCGAGACGCGAGATCCTGGCGCCGGCCTGGCTGATGAGTTCGCTGCCTACATGCGTTTGGAGCGAGGGCTGTCGCCGCACACCATCAGCAATCGCTGCTGGCATGTCCGGGCGTTTCTCACCTGGCTCGACGATCGGCATCGCTCGGCCGACGCAGCCAGGCTGGAAGATGTCGATACGTTCTTGGCGCTCCGAGGCGCTCAAGGGTGGTGCCGCGTGTCGATCGCGACGGCGGCAACTGCCCTGCGATCGTTCTATGCTTACATGGGCGCGACTGGTCGGTGCAACAAGGGCCTCGCTGCCGGGATCGAGGGGCCACGCCTGTTCAAGCATGAAGCGCTGCCTGTAGGTCCGCGGTGGGGGGACGTTCAACGGTTGGTCGCGAGCACCGACACGGATCGACCGCAGGACATTCGTGACCGAGCCATCTTGCTGCTGCTCGCCGTGTACGGCCTGCGGTGCAGCGAGGTCGTTGCGCTGACCCTGGATGACATCGGTTGGGAGCAGGACATCCTGCACGTCACGCGCCCGAAGCAGCGCTGCAAGCAGGACTACCCGCTGACCACCGACGTCGGTGACGCGATCCTTCGCTACGTGCAGCAGGTTCGACCTCGCTGCGCGTTGCGCAGCCTGTTCCTGACGATCAAAGCTCCGTTGCGGCCATTGGTCGCCAGCAGCCTGCATCACCTGGTGGCGTCGCGCATGCGGGCCTTGGGCATCCAATGCCCGCGGCAGGGGTCGCACGCCCTGCGTCACGCCTGTGCGACCCATCTTGTCGCTGAGGGACTGTCGCTCAAGCAGATCGGCGATCATCTCGGCCATCGCAGCCCCTTCGCTACGCGCACCTGCGCCAAGGTGGATCTGCCTGGCCTGCGCGAGGTCGCGGACTTCAGCCTGCGCGGGCTGCTATGAAGGTCAATCATGCTGTATCGGCCTATGTGGCCTCCAAGCAATCCCTCGGGATGCGCTTCGCGACCGAGGCGCGCACGCTGAAGTCATTCAGCAAGTACGTGGGCGATGTCGACTTCAATCGCGTTGGCCCGGAGACGGTACGCAGGTTCCTTGACGGCAACGGGCCGTTGACGCGGTTCTGGCATCGCAAGTTCGGCGTCCTCACCGGCCTCTACCGCTTCTGTCTCGCGCGCGGGTACGTGCGCACCGTGCCGTTGCCCCCGCGTGCGCCCAAGTGCCCGCAGGTCTTCACCGGCTACATCTATTCGGAAGACGAGGTCAGGCGGCTTCTTCAAGCCGCGGCCGCACGTGCGCGCTGCAACATTGACGCGTCGACCAGCCGAACGCTGCTCTTGCTGCTGTACGCGACAGGACTGCGCATCAGCGAGGCGTTGAACTTGAACTTGTCCGATGTCGATCTGAACGAGCGTGTGCTGCAAATCCGCGAGACGAAGTTCTACAAGACGCGGCTGGTGCCCACGGGGACGGATCTGACACAGGTGCTGCGCGAGTATGCGCTGCAGCGCTACCGGCGCTCGCCTCTGGATCCCGACGCCCCGTTCCTGCTGACACGCCGGGGCCAACGCGTCTCGCGTGCTGGTGCCGAAGAAGCCTTCAAGCAGATGCGCGAGCGGGCCGAGGTACGACGCGCCGACGGCGCGCGCTACCAACCGCGGCTGCACGATCTTCGTCACGCGTTCGCTCTGACGCGACTCGTGCGCTGGTATCGCGAGGGCGCTGACGTCCAGCGCCTGCTGCCGCAGTTGGCGACGTATCTCGGCCACGTTCACATCACTGGCACGCAACGCTACCTGTCCATGACACCCGAGCTGCTGCAGCAAGCCAGTCTTCGCTTCGAACGGTTCTCTTCGGGGAGACCGATCATGCGTGAGACGGCTGCTCTCGGCCCTTGGATCCGCCGGTTCCTGCTGGAACACCTGGTCAGCGAGCGCAACCTGGCGGCGAACACGCGACGCAGCTACCGCGACACGCTGTGCCAGCTGCTGCCATTCGTGTCGGCACGCTTGCAAGGCCGTGGATCGCCTAGAGGTCGTCGACGTGTCGGCTCAGGCGGTGCGCGAGTTCCTTGGCGACGTCGAGACCGGTCGCGGCTGCGGCATTGCCACGCGCAATCAGCGCTTGGGCGCCATTCATGCCCTGGCCCGGTTCATTGGGGAGCACAGTCCCGAGCACATCGCCTGGTGCGCGCAAGTGCGCTGTGTTCCCTACAAGAAGGGTACCCACGCCGCCGTTCCATATCTGGACAAGGCGGAGATCGATGCGCTGCTGGCAACCCCGGACCGGCACACGCCGCAAGGCCGTCGCGACTACGCGCTGCTGCTGTTCCTCTACAACACTGGTGCGCGCGCGAGCGAAGCGTCGGAGTTGACCATCGATGCCTTGCTGGTTCACATCAAGGCCATTCATGCCGAGACCCGTGGCGGCTACGGCTGGCCGCGCATCTGGAAGGAACTCTGGCCCGCGGCATCCGCGTGGGCAAGGACCGTGTGCAAAAGCTGATGCAACGCCACGGCATTCGCGCCCGAGGCAAAAGCGTCGTTTCAAGGTCACGACCGACAGCCGCCACGATCTTCCGATCTCGCCCAATGTGCTGAACCGCGAATTCATCGTGAGCGAGCCCGACAAGGTCTGGGTGGGCGACATTACCTACATCGCGAACGGACGAGGGCTGGCTGTTTCTGTCGGTGGTGATCGACCTGTTCAGCCGCCAGGTGGTGGGCTGGTCGCTGCGCGAGGACATGACGCGCGAGATCGTGATCGACGCGCTGCGCATGGCGTGGTTCAAGCGCCATCCGGGAAAACAAGCCGGATTGACCTTCCACAGCGACAGAGGCAGTCAATACGCAAGTCACGACTTCAGGGACGTGCTCGCGGAATACGGCATCGCCAGTTCGATGAGTCGCAAAGGCAACTGCTGGGACAACGCCTGCAGCGAGACGCTGTTCGGGTCGTTGAAGGTGGAGCGGTTGCACGGACAACGCTTCAAGACCAGGCGCGAGGCGAAGGACGAGGCCATCGATTGGCTGCTCTGGTACAACCGCACTCAACTGCACTCAACGCTGGCCTACGTCAGCCCGATGCAGTTCGAGCAGGAATGGCTTGCCAATCAACCACGGCAAGCCAATTCATGAACTCGGCTATGGGGTACGGATTCCAGGGGCAAGGTCAATTTGTCCGGCGCATTGCGTCAATGCTCAGGATGCATTGGACGCATAGAGTTGGTGAACCTAGATTCACCGGTGCTCGCAAAGGTGAGTCGGCTGCCTGCCGGCAGCGTCGGATGACGCTGTCTTCCGATGGAGCGCGGCGCGGCAATGGGGGTGCCCCGCATGGACCGTTCGCGGGGCGCTGTTTGCAGTTAGTCGTCTGTCCGGCGCATATATGGAGAGCGCAGTTGAAGCTCAAAACATTACTTTCCCTTGCCATGGGTATGGCACTCGGCCTGGCTGCCCACGCGCAGCAGGCCCCCGCGCCCGCTACGGCGGCCGAGCCCGGCAGCAGTTTCAAGGGCATCATCAAGCTCGACGTCCGTGATTCGAAGCCGGACTGGGGACCGTTCACACCGAAGAAGGCGCCCGCGGGCGCACCGAACTTCCTGTTCATCCTCTATGACGACACCGGCCTGGCCGCCTGGTCGCCGTACGGCGGCCGCATCAACATGCCGACGCTGGACAAGCTCGCGGCCAATGGCGTGACCTACACGCAGTTCCATACGACCGCGCTGTGCTCGCCGAGCCGCTCCACCATGCTCACGGGACGCAACCACCACGTCAACGGCATGGCCGCCATCACCGAGGCCGCGAATGGCTTCCCCGGCGCCAGCGGACGCCTTCCCGACCAGGCGGCCACCGTCGCGCAGATCCTGCAGGATGGCGGCTGGAGCACCTTCTGGGTCGGCAAGAACCACAACGTGCCCGAGCAGGACGTTGCTTCCGGCGCGAGCCGCAAGCAGTGGCCGCTGCAGAAGGGTTTCGACCGCTTCTACGGCTTCATCGGCGGCGAGACCAACCAGTGGTACCCCGACCTCATCGAGGACAACCGCTTCATCGACGCGCCCTATGGGCCGGAGCAGGGCTATCACCTGTCCAAGGACCTGGCCGACAAGGGCATCGCGATGATCCGCGACCAGAAGGCCACCAACCCGTCCCGCCCGTGGTTCATGTGGTTCAACCCCGGCGCCAACCACGCCCCGCATCACGCGCCGAAAGACTACATTGCCAAGTACAAGGGCAAGTTCGACGACGGCTACGAGGCCTACCGCACCTGGGTGCTGGAGCGCATGATCGCCAAGGGTGTGCTGCCCAAGGGCACGCAACTCACGCCGCTCAATCCGCTGCCGAAGGACGTGGCGAACGCGGCCGACTACGTGCGGCCATGGGACACGCTCACGGCCGATGAAAAGAAGCTGTTCTCCCGGCTGGCCGAGGTCTACGCTGGATTCTCGGAATACACCGACGTGCAGATCGGCCGGATGGTCGACTACCTGCAACAAAGCGGCCAGCTCGAGAACACGGTGATCCTCTATGCCGCCGACAACGGCGCTTCCGGCGAAGGAAGCCCCAGCGGCTCGGTCAACGAGAACAAGTTCTTCAACGGCTATCCCGACACGATCGCCGAAAACATGAAGTACATCGACGTGCTCGGCGGCCCCGACACCTATGAGCACTTCCCCACCGGATGGGCAGCCGCCTTCTCGACGCCGTTCCAGATGTTCAAGCGCTATGCGGAGTATTCGGGCGGCACCTCGGATCCGCTCGTGATCTCATGGCCCAAGGGAATCAAGGCGCGCGGCGAGATCCGCAACCAGTACCACCATTCGACGGACATCGTGCCGACGATCCTCGACATCGCCGGACTGGAGATGCCCAAGACCTACAAGGGCGTAGAGCAATACCCGATGGCAGGCGTGTCGATGCGCTACACCTTCGACGCGAAGCCGGATGACGCGACGCAGAAGAAGCGCCAGTACTACGCCATGCTCGGCACGCGCGGCATCTGGGAGGACGGCTGGCTCGCCGCAGCAACGCATGCGCCGCTCACAGGCAAGGGGCACTTCGACCAGGACCAGTGGGAGCTCTATCACGTGGCCGTCGATCGCTCCGAGTCGAAAAACGTCGCAAAGGAGAACCCCGAGAAGCTGCAGGCGCTGATCAAGGCATGGTTCGAGGAAGCGGACAAGAACATGGTCCTGCCGCTCGACGACCGGTCGGCGATCGAGCAACTCGGCGTCGAGCGCCCGTCCGACGAGCCCGCACGCGAACGGTACATCTACTACCCCGACACCGCACCAGTGCCCGAAGGCGTGGCCGGCAACGTGCGCGGCCGCTCGTACAAGATCCTTGCCAACGTCGATCTGACGGCTGAAGCATCCGGCGTCATCTTCGCGCATGGCTCCCGCTTCGGCGGCCATGCGCTGTTCATCAAGGACAAGAAGCTGCACTACGTCTACAACTTCCTCGGCATCAAGCCGGAGCAGGAGCTGGTTTCCAAGGTGCCGCTCCAGCCGGGCAAGCAAACGCTCGGCATGGAGTTCATCCGCGAGAAGACCGGCGAACACGGTGAGTCCATCGGACGCGCGAAGCTCTACATCAACGACACCCTGGTCGCCGAGGGCCCGATGAAGACGCAGGCCGGCAAGTTCACGCTCTCGGGCGACGGACTCTGCGTCGGCTTCGACAGCGGCGACGCAGTGAGCCAACAGTACAAGTCGCCTGGAAGGTTCAAGGGCGGAAAGATTGACCTGGTCGGCGTCACGGTCGAAAAGGCGCAATACCTCGACCTCGCAAAAGAGGCGCAACGGCTCATGCAGGTGCAGTGAGGAGGGGGAGTGCGGCGGGTCGGTGTGCCTGACACCGGCCCGCACGCGCGGGAAGTCCCTGCATGAACTCTCATGCGCCGGTGCCTGCATCGGTAGCATGCGCGAGATGCAAGCAAGAAAAGCACTATGGATATTCGACGTCTAACGCATTTGGTTGCGCTGGCCGATGAACTGCACTTCGCGCGGGCGGCCGAGCGGGTGCATCTGAGCCAGCCTGCATTCAGCCGAAGCATCCAGGCTGTCGAAGGCGAACTCGGCCTGCGTCTCTTCGAGCGCGACGTGGGCGAAGTGCGGCCCACTCCGGCGGGCGAGTTCGTGATCGAGCGGGCGCGACGGCTGCTGTTCCAGGTGCGTTGTACGCAGCGCGACTTCGAGCTCTACGGGCGCAGCGAGCTGGGCAAGACCGCCGTTGGCATGGGACCCATGCCCGCGGTGAGTCTCATGCCGCTCGTGATGACGGAATTGCGGCGGCGCTTCCCCCGGGTGTGCGTACGCGTTGAGGTGGGCAACTGGCAGCAGTTGCTGAAGCTCCTGATGGCCGAGGAGATCGAGTTCTTCGTCGCCCACGTGCTCGCCCTGCCGGATGCAGAGACGCTGGAGGTGCGTCCGCTACCTGGACTCCGGGCTCACCTATTCGTTCGTGCGGGACACCCGCTGGCGCAACTGGATTGCAACTGGAACGAGGCGTGGACTTTCGGAGTGGCAGTGCCGAAGGTGCCGCCGGAGATGAAGGTCCAACTGGCGCGACTGCTCGGCCTGCCCGCGGGCCAGGAGCCGGAGTTCGCACTGGAGTGCGATAACTTCGCCCTGCTGAGGGACGTGGCAATGTCCACCGACACCGTGCTTGGGGCGACCTACGCGGCCTTGCTCAACGATCTCGAGGCTGGTCGGCTGGTGCCGCTGCGAATGCCCGAGGCCAGCTCGCTCGTCACCAACCTGGGCATCGTGAGCCTGCGCCACCGAACCACCTCGCCCATGGCTGGCGAGGCAATGGCCTGCATTGCGAGAGTGGCGACCGAGGTCAGCATCTGATATGGGTTTGAGCCATCGGTTGGGCGTGCCGTCGGGCGCGATCACTGTCTGCTTGCCACCCTTGTAGTAGAACCACAGCTTCCGGCCACCCGGCGCCGACACCGGCGCGGCCGACAACTTCGCCACCGTCGCGTTGGTCATCGTGCTCTCGGGCATTCAGCCCCGGGGACGAACGCAAATTCACTGCTGGCAGGCGTTTTCGGTCCCGCGCTAAAATCCCTCGCTCCGAGGAGCGTTGCAGCGCCGTCAGGCGTGAGGCTCGGACCCTTATCGCAACCACGCTCACCCGCTGTTCTCGCGGTGAGTCCCATCCCCGAACGCAGTGGCATCTCTCAAACCAGCTTTGTTGGAGTTCACATGAGCGCTGTTCTCAAGCCCACCCCCGTTTCTTCGGCCGACCAGGCCATTGCCGATCTCTCGCTGGCCGCCTGGGGCCGCAAGGAAATCAGGATCGCCGAGACCGAGATGCCCGGCCTCATGGCCATCCGCGAGGAGTTCTCGAAGTCGCAGCCGCTCAAGGGCGCGCGCATCACCGGCTCGCTGCACATGACCATTCAGACGGCCGTGCTGATCGAGACGCTGCAAGCCCTGGGCGCGCAAGTGCGCTGGGCCTCGTGCAACATCTTCTCGACGCAGGACCACGCAGCCGCCGCCATCGCCGCCGCCGGCACGCCGGTATTCGCGATCAAGGGCGAATCGCTGAAGGACTACTGGGACTACACCCACAGCATCTTCGACTTCGGCGCCAAGGGCTCGAAAGGCGAAGGCCCGAACATGATCCTCGATGACGGCGGCGATGCCACGCTGCTGATGCACCTGGGCCAGCGCGCAGAGAAAGACCAGTCCGTGCTGGCCAACCCGACCAGCGAAGAAGAGCGAATCCT
Source organism: Variovorax humicola (assembly GCF_037889915.1). Classification (NCBI taxonomy): domain Bacteria; kingdom Pseudomonadati; phylum Pseudomonadota; class Betaproteobacteria; order Burkholderiales; family Comamonadaceae; genus Variovorax; species Variovorax humicola. The sequence continues at coordinate 187,451 of NZ_JBBKZV010000010.1, forward strand.
CTACGCCGCCATCAAGGCCAAGCTCGCCGTCGACAGCACCTGGTACACGCGCAAGTCGGCCGAGATCATCGGCGTGACCGAAGAGACCACCACCGGCGTGCACCGCCTGAACGAGATGTCCGCCAAGGGCACGCTGCTGTTCCGCGCGATCAACGTGAACGACTCAGTCACCAAGAGCAAGTTCGACAACCTCTATGGCTGCCGCGAATCGCTGGTCGATGGCATCAAGCGCGCCACCGACGTGATGATCGCCGGCAAGGTCGCGTGCGTGGCCGGCTACGGCGACGTGGGCAAGGGCTCGGCGCAGGCGCTGCGTGCACTGAGCGCGCAGGTGTGGGTCACCGAGATCGACCCCATCAACGCCCTGCAGGCCGCGATGGAAGGCTACAAGGTCGTGACCATGGAATACGCCGCCGACAAGGCCGACATCTTCGTGACCACCACCGGCAACAAGGACGTCATCACGCACGCCCACATGGCCGCCATGAAGGACCAGGCCATCGTCTGCAACATCGGCCACTTCGACAACGAGATCGACGTCGCCTCGATCGAGAAGTACGAGTGGGAAGAGATCAAGCCGCAGGTCGACCACATCACCTTCCCCGACGGCAAGAAGATCATCCTGCTGGCCAAGGGCCGGCTGGTGAACCTGGGCTGCGGCACGGGCCACCCGAGCTTCGTGATGTCGTCGTCGTTCGCCAACCAGACCATCGCGCAGATCGAGCTGTTCACCAAGCCCGATGCCTACCAGGCCGGCAAGGTCTACGTGCTGCCGAAGCACCTCGACGAGAAGGTCGCGCGCCTGCACCTGAAGAAGGTCGGCGCCATGCTGACCGAACTCACCGACGTGCAGGCTGCCTACATCGGCGTGAACAAGGCGGGTCCGTACAAGGCGGACACCTACAGGTATTGATGGCACACCCCCAAGCTACGCCGCACTTCGTGCAGATTCGCCAACCCCCTTGCAAGGGGCAACGCCAGCGGCCCGGCAGGGCAGGTTCCGCGGTGTCCCGCGAATCGGTTCTCGAGTGCGGTACCGGCAGGGGGCGTTGCATCGATGCGCGCTGATCAATTGCTGGTCGAGCGCGGCCTCGCCGCATCGCGCTCCCAAGCGGTTCGCCTGATCGCCGGCGGCTTGCGCTGGCGCGATGCCGGTACCGCCGATGCATGGCGCACCGTGGCGAAGAACCGGGACGACCTGCCCGAGACGGCGGAGCTCGAACTGCTCGATGCAGCCGAATCGCGCTACGTGTCGCGCGGCGGGCTCAAGCTCGAAGCCGCATTGCGCGTTGCGGGCGTCGACCCTGCAGGCAAGCAATGTCTTGACGTGGGCCAGTCGACCGGCGGCTTCACCGATTGCCTGCTGCAGCATGGCGCTGCGCATGTGACGGGCGTCGACGTCGGCCACGGGCAACTGCATGCGCGGTTGCGTGGCGATGCCCGCGTGACCGCGATCGAGAAGGTCAATGCGCGCGCGTTGACGGCGATCGACCTCGCGGTCGACGGCGACGGCGACGACGGCAGCGTTCAGTCCGATCCGTCCGAGCCACGCTTCGACATCATCGTCGGCGACTTGTCGTTCATTTCACAGACTCTTGTGCTTCCAGCCGTCCTTCAGTTCCTCGCGCCGTCCGGCGACCTGCTCATGCTCGTCAAGCCGCAGTTCGAATTGCAGCCCGGGCAGGTCGGCAAAGGCGGTATCGTTCGCGACCCGGCCTTGTACGCAGTGGTCGAGCAGCGTTTGCGGGAGGCTTGCGCCGCGCTGGATCTGCGCGTGAAGAACTGGTTCGACAGCCCGATCGAAGGCGGCGATGGAAACCACGAATTTTTCTTGCATGCCGTTCGCGCAGAACGGCAAACCCTGGAGTAGGCCGTGCGTCTGCCACTGAGTTTCGAATTCTTTCCAACCAAGACGCCCGAAGGCGCGGTCAAGCTGCGCGCAGTGCGCCAGCAGTTGTATGCCATGCGGCCCGAGTTCTGCTCGGTCACTTACGGTGCCGGCGGCTCGACCCATGAAGGCACCTTCAACGCCGTGCGCGAGATTCTTGCCGAGGGCGTCGACGCGGCCAGCCACTTCTCGTGCATCGGTGCCACGAAGGCCACGGTGCGCGAGCAGTTGGCCGAGCTGAAGGCCATGGGCGTCAAGCGCCTGGTCGCGCTGCGCGGCGACTTGCCCAGTGGCTACGGCGCCGGCGGGGAGTTCCAGTACGCGAGCGACCTGATTGCCTTTATCCGCAGCGAGACCGACAGCCATTTCCAGATCGAAGTGGCCTGCTATCCGGAGGTGCATCCCCAGGCACGTTCGCCCGAAGCCGACCTGAAGGCCTTCGCCACCAAGGTGCGCGCAGGTGCCGACTCGGCCATCACGCAATATTTCTTCAGCCCCGAGGCGTACTTCCGCTTCGTCGACGAAGTGCGTGCGCTCGGCATCGACACGCCCATCGTGCCGGGCGTCATGCCAATCATCAGCTCGACGCAGCTCATGCGCTTTTCCGATGCATGCGGCGCCGAGATCCCGCGCTGGATTCGCCTTCGCCTGCAGAGCTATGGCGACGACGTGGAGTCGATCAAGGCCTTCGGCCTCGATGTGGTGACCGCGCTGTGCGATCGCCTGCGGGCCGGCGGTGCCCCGGCCATGCACTTCTACACCATGAACCAGTCGGTTGCGACCCTCGGTGTGCTGCAGCGGCTCGGCTGGAACCCATGAGTTTGAGGCGCGCCGGTTGCCGGGTGATGGCGATTCTCGCGGTGGTCTTCACCGCCGGCTGCGCCTTGCCACCGGCCGCGAGGGGGCCCGACGACGCGACGCGCGATTCGACGACATCGACCACCATGCCCAGGCTTCGACCGCTCACACGCCAACCGGCGGCGCCGCCCGGCGCCGCGCCGCAATCCGCTGTCGCCTCGGTGAACTATGACCTGTCGGTGTCGAGTGCGGATGAGTTGCCGTCCGACGATGGCCTGCCCGGCGACAGGAGGGTTCTGGAGCGCGGCACGGCGTCGTGGTACGGCATCCAGTTCCATCAGAAAAAGACGGCCAACGGCGAGCGCTTCGACATGACTGCCATGACTGCCGCCCACAAGACCTTGCCCTTCGGCACCCGTGTGTGCGTGCGCAGCCTCGTGAACGGGCGCGAGGTGCTGGTGCGCATCAACGACCGCGGCCCATATTCCGCCGGCCGCATCATCGACCTCAGCCGCGCAGCTGCCGAGCAGATCGGCTTGACCGGACTTGGCATCAAGCAGGTGGCCCTGTCGGTGATCGATCGCAAGGACCAGCGTTGCGGCGGCGAGACCGACGTGGCCGGTGGCGACGATCCTCCCGTGTTCGAGCCTTCGGCGCCCGTGCGGCGCAAGGCGCCTGCTGCCTCGGGCAGCAAGGCCCTCAATCCGCGCCAGCGGCGCTGAAGTCGAACCCCTCAGCCGCCAGAGTCGAGCGTGAAGCCTGCATTCCGGTCTTGCGCCAGCAAGGTCTTGAGCTGTTCCAGCGCAGGTTGCAGTTGGCCCTTGAGCGTGTAGGGGGGGTTGATCAGGAACATGCCGCTGGCAGGCAGCCCCGGCCGCTTCTGGTCGCCGGTCGGCGTGGTCAGCACCTTGCTCGACTTGACGGTCAGCGTCGCATGCAGCCACGACTTGCCGGCCTTCGTCGCCATGGTCTTGAGGCGCCGCGGCAGGTCATGCGCCTCCGGTCGGGGAATGATCGGATACCACACCGCATAGGTTCCCGTCGCAAAGCGCTTGAGCGACTCGCCGATCAGGTCGAGCACCCGGCCGTAGTCGGTCTTCATTTCATAGCTCGGATCGCACAGCATGAGTGCGCGGCGCGATGGCGGCGGCATGAACTTGGTGGCGCTGCCGAAGCCGTCTTCGCGCAGCACCGCGATTTGCCGGCCCGCTTCCAGTTGCGCGATGTTGGCGTCCAGCGTGCGCGCGTCGGTCGGGTGCAGTTCGAACAGCTTGAGCTTGTCGTGGTCGCGCAGCATGTGGTGCACGATGAACGGCGATCCGGGATAGACACGCGACCCGCCATTCGGGTTGAAGGCACGTACCAGGTCCAGGTAGCCCTGGATCGCCGGAGCCAACGGCGCATCGATGGTCCCGGCCGGTTTGGCAGCCTTCCTTGCCCGACCCTGCGCGGGCAGGTCGGGTGCGTCGGACATGGCCGCCGGTTTTTGTGTCGTTTTTGGCGCCAGCAGCCGAAGGATGCCGTCGGCCGCCTCGCCGCTGGTGCCCGCGTAGTCGCCATCCAGGCGGTACAAGCCCGCGCCGGCGTGGGTGTCGACGACGGTGAGTGCGGCTTCCTTCTCGAGCAAATGCGCCAACGTGGCGATCAGCACCGTGTGCTTGAGCACATCGGCATGGTTGCCGGCGTGGAAGGCGTGGCGATAGCTGAACATGTTGTGGTGTGTCCCTGGCGGATGAAGGTGCGAACGCCGAACCCGGCCGCAATGCCGAAGGCAAATACGGAACGGCACGCTACGTTCGATGAACCGGCGATTTTGGGGCCTGCGCGTGTGCGTCGGCGTGCTGTCCAATTTTGATCGCCGCCGTATCGCCCGGCCACGCTTGATTCGGCCCCAAAAATTCGCGGTGGCCCTGTATTTGCCACGCAACACCATTCCTTAATATAATGGAGGGCTTCGCAGCGCTTCAGTGGCCCCGCGGCGAAGGACTTCAACCCACCTAAGAGATTCCCGCCAGAGGAACACCGACCGTGGAAAAGGGCCCGCCAAACCCTCTTCAAAAGAGAAAACTCATGACCAAAACGTTCAGCGCCAAGCCCGCTGACGTGACGCACGAGTGGTTTGTGATTGACGCGACCGACAAGGTCCTCGGACGAGTAGCCAGCGAAGTTGCTCTCCGTTTGCGCGGCAAACACAAGGCCATTTATACGCCTCACGTCGACACCGGTGACTTCATCGTCATCATCAACGCATCGCAACTCCGCGTGACCGGCGCCAAGCCGATCGACAAGGTGTACTACCGCCACTCGGGCTACCCGGGCGGTATCACGGCCACCAACTTCCGCGACATGCAAGCCAAGCACCCGGGCCGCGCCCTGGAAAAGGCCGTCAAGGGCATGTTGCCCAAGGGCCCGCTGGGCTACGCGATGATCAAGAAACTCAAGGTTTACGGTGGCGCCGAGCACCCGCATACCGCCCAACAGCCTAAAGCGCTGGAAATCTAAGGAGCCTTGAGATGATTGGTGAATGGAACAATGGCACTGGCCGTCGCAAATCCAGCGTCGCCCGCGTTTTTCTGAAAAAAGGCACCGGCAAAATCACGGTCAATGGTAAGGACATCCAGGCCTATTTCGGCCGCGAGACCTCGATCATGATCGCGAAGCAGCCCCTGTACTTGACGAACAACGTCGAGACGTTCGACATCATGGTCAACGTGAACGGCGGCGGCGAGTCGGGCCAGGCAGGCGCTACCCGCCACGGCATCACCCGCGCGCTGATGGACTACGACGCGAGCCTCAAGCCCGTGTTGAGCCAGGCTGGCTTCGTGACGCGTGACGCGCGTGAAGTCGAACGTAAGAAGGTCGGCTTGCACTCTGCACGCCGCCGCAAGCAGTTCTCGAAGCGCTGATCAGCGTTTTGGGCTTATTGCCTGTACCGACAAAGAGCCGCCTCCGGGCGGCTTTTTGCTGGTTGCAGTAGCATGACCCCATTGGCCGACTCATCGGCCCCCCAAACGGAGTTTCCCTATGAGCGCTGTTGCCGAACAAATCCAGACCGAAATGCCCGCCCCGATCGTCTTCACCGACAGCGCGGCGGCCAAGGTGGCCGACCTGATCGCCGAAGAAGGCAATCCCGACCTGAAGCTGCGCGTGTTCGTGCAGGGTGGCGGGTGCTCGGGCTTCCAATACGGCTTCACCTTCGACGAGATCACCAATGAAGACGACACCACCATGACCAAGAACGGTGTCTCGCTGCTGATCGATGCGATGAGCTATCAATACCTCGTCGGCGCCGAGATCGACTACAAGGAAGACCTGCAAGGCGCCCAGTTCGTGATCAAGAATCCGAACGCCACAAGCACTTGCGGTTGCGGCTCGAGTTTCTCGGCCTGACGCCTTGCGATCGGCCTTGCCATTCCAAAAAACCGCCTGAGGGCGGTTTTTTGTTGCCTGTTTGTTTTTCAACATGAACTCGGCTGAAATCTCCACCAGCAAGAGCCTGCTGTGGCTCGTCGCCGTCGGCTTCTTCATGCAGACGCTCGACGCCACCATCATCAATACGGCCTTGCCGGCGATGGCGGCCAGTCTCGGTGAGAGCCCGCTGCGAATGCAGTCGGTCATCGTGGCCTACGCGCTGACGATGGCCATGCTGATCCCGGCCTCGGGCTGGATTGCAGACCGTTTCGGTGCGCGGCGCGTGTTCTTCTTGGCCATCGTGCTGTTCGTGGTCGGCTCGATTGCCTGCGCCTCCTCGCATGGTCTGGGACAACTCGTCGCGGCGCGGGTGCTCCAGGGCGCCGGCGGCGCAATGTTGTTGCCGGTGGGCCGCCTTGCACTCCTGCGCTCCGTGCCGCGCAGCGAGTTCGTTCATGCGATGAGCTTTGTCGCGATTCCGGGCCTGATCGGGCCGCTGCTCGGCCCCACGCTGGGCGGTTGGCTAGTGCAGTACGCGTCCTGGCACTGGATCTTCCTGATCAACGTGCCGGTGGGACTTGCTGGCTGCATCGCCACGCTGAAGATCATGCCGGAACTGCGTGCGACGGCGCTGGCGCGCTTCGACGGCGCGGGTTACGCCTTGCTGGCGTTCGGGATGGTGGCGGTGTCGCTCGCGCTCGATGGGGTGTCGGAGCTTGGCTTGCCTCGGGTCGGCGTGCTGGTGCTGATGGTGTTCGGCTTTGCAAGCCTCGTGGCCTACTGGGCGCACGCTGCGCGTCGGCCCGACCCACTCTTTTCGCCGGCCATGCTGCGTATTCCGACCTACAGCGTCGGCTTGGCCGGCAACCTCTTTTCGCGCCTTGGCAGCGGCTGCATGCCGTTCCTGGTGCCGTTGCTGCTTCAGGTTTCGATGGGCTATTCGCCTCTGCACGCGGGGTTGACGATGCTACCGATCGCCATGGCCGGGATGGCCATGAAGCGCTTCGCGCCGCCGCTGATCAAGCGTCACGGCTACCGGCGGGTGCTGGTCGTCAACACGGTGCTGGTCGGTGGTTCGATGGCGACCTTCGCGCTGGCTGCACCCGGGCAGCCGTTGGCGTTGTTGTTGCTTCAATTGCTGGTGTTCGGCGCGGTCAATTCGTTGCAGTTCACGGCGATGAATACCGTCACCCTTCGGGACCTGACGCCGGACATGGCGAGCAGCGGCAATAGCCTGTTCTCGATGGTGCAGATGCTTGCCATGAGCCTCGCCGTGGCAGCGGCAAGCACGGTTCTGGCTGGCTTCACGGAGCTTTTTGGAAAGGCCGAACCGGTCGATACGCTCCACGCGTTTCAAGCCACGTTTGCCGGAATGGGGCTCGTCACGATCGCTTCAGCCTTGATTTTTTGGCATCTTCCGCATCAGGCGCTTTTGGTCCAGCCGGAGCAACCCGAGGTTTCGGGCCAGGGCTGACGCCGTGCGATCCGTTCAGGCCGGGTAGATCGCCCCGAGCACCCGACCGCCGCGCGCCCCGGTGACGCTGGCCAGATTGCCGGGCTCGCGACGGATGGCGGCGCGCGCCAGCCATGCAAAGGCCGCGGCTTCGACTTGTTGTGGCGGCAAGCCGCGCTCCTGCGACGACACGACTTCGACGCCTGGCAGCAACGCCTGCAACCGCGCCACGAGGTAATCGTTCAAGGCGCCGCCACCGCAGACGATCAATTCCTTGCTGTCGATTCCGTGGCGTTGAACGTCCACCGCACAGGTGCTGGCGGTCAATTCGGCCAACGTCGCCTGGACGTCGACCGGGGCCGCGTCGCTCGCGGCGCCCAGGTGCGCCGCCAGCCAGGCGGGGTTGAACAGATCGCGTCCGGTGCTCTTTGGCGGCGACCTGCTGAAATAGGGGCCCCCCAGCAAGCGCGCGAGCAATTCGGGCAGCACCTGGCCGCTGGCGGCCCACTGACCGCCGCGATCGAAAGGTTCGCCGATATGGCTTTGACACCAGTGGTCCATCAGCGCGTTGCCGGGGCCGCAGTCGAATCCGAGCACGATCTGCCTGGAACTGCGGGTTGCCGGCAGCAAGCTCAGGTTGGCAATGCCGCCGATATTGAGAACAGCAACGACATGGTCCGGATGGCCGAACAGGGCACGATGAAAGGCGGGGACCAGTGGTGCGCCCTGGCCGCCTGCAGCCACGTCGCGGCTGCGGAAGTCGGCCACCACGTCGATGCCGGTCCATTCGGCCAATGCGGCTGGATTGTTGATCTGCAGGGTGTAGCCGGTTTCATCGAATTCGCCGGGGCGGTGCCGCACGGTCTGCCCATGGGCGCCGATGGCCCGCACGGCGCTTGGGGAAAGGCCGGTCTGGTCGAGCAATTGCTGCACGACGGCGGCGTAGAGCCTGGCCAATCCATTGCCTGCCAGTGCGGCGCGGTGGAGTTCGTTTTCGCCGTTCGGAAGATTGAGTCCCAGAAACTCGGCCCGCAGCGCCACCGGAAAGTGGGTCGTTGCGTGAGCCTTCACGGCGATATGGCCATCGGCGAAGTCGGCCAGCACGCCATCCACGCCGTCGAGCGAGGTGCCCGACATCAGGCCGATGAAAAGGTCCTCGGCCATGGCGAATCGAGGCGAGAAAGGCTCAGTCGGCGCTCGCCTGGACGACCGAGAACGCAGCCGCCAGCTCAGTGCGAGTGGCTCTTGCGATGCGCTCGAACGCCTGTCGCGACGCCGCAGTGATCGGTACGCCGCCGTCCTGGTCGGCGATGGTGGCCGGATCGGCGTAATCGCCGTTCACGCGATACTCGAAGTGCAAGTGCGGGCCGGTGGCCCAGCCGGTCATACCGACGGCGCCGATGAACTGGCTCTGGGTCACTTGCTGGCCGACCTTGACGTCGATGCGGCTCAGGTGGGCGTAGACGGTGCTCTGGTTGTTGCGATGGTTGAGGATGACCATGTTGCCATAGCCGCTTTGCACGCCCGCAAAGTCGACCACGCCATCGCCGACGGCACGCACTGCCGTGCCCGTTGGCGCCGAGAAGTCGATGCCGTGATGCTGGCGCCAGTCATTGAAGATGGGATGCACGCGCATCGCAAAGCCGCTGGTGATGCGCGAGTATTCCACCGGCGAGCCCAGATAGGCCTTGCGCAGGCTGTCACCGTTCGGGCGGTAGTAGCCGCCCTTTTTGCCGGGTTCCTGGAACCACAACGCCTGGTGCAGCTTGCCGCCGCTTTCGAACTCGGCGGAGAGCACGCGGCCACTGCGCAGCGCTTGGCCATCGGCTTCGAAGGTTTCGTACACCACGGCGAAACGGTCGCCATTGCGCAGTTGGCGGATGTCGACGTCGGTGCTGAAGATGTCTGCCAACTGGCTGGCGACGCCATCGGGAATACGGGCGTCATCGGTTGCCGCGAGCAGCGACGTACGGACCACACCGCTGGCGAGGCGAGTGCTCGGAGTCAGCGGGTCGACCTCGGTCTTCAGGGCGAAGCCGTTGGGCGTCCTTGTGATGACGACGCGCTTGAAGCCGTCGCCATCGGGAATCCAGCGGGCGCTGAGCTTCTGGAACTGGTTGTCCTGCCCGGCTTCGGCGGTGACCGTACGGCCCGGCCGGCCGAACAGCGCGGTGCGGGCTTCCGCATTGGCGCGAATGAACGCGGCTGCGCGTGCGTCGGAAATGCCGAGGCGCTTGAAAAGAGCTTCCGCGGTGTCGCTGGAGCGGGTCAGGTCGCTGCGAAACAGCGTGAATCCAAACGCATCGAGCGCGTCGGTCTGGGTTCCGACGGGCAGCGGGGCAACCGCTTCGAGTACCTGCCTGACAGGCATGTCGCCCGGGTCGGTGCCAAGCGAAGCCACGGCGAAAGCGCCGCCGCCGGCGCACAGAAGCGTCGCCGCGATGGCCGCGGTGATCTGCTTCGGATACGTCCGAAAAATGTACGCCACGCGAGAAGCGAGCAACTCCTCGGCGGCAAGAATGCCGTTAATCAACTTGAATCTGTCCAAAATCTGTTCAGCAAACCGCGCTGAACAAGGCCTTGGTGACGAAGGCGGCAGAGCGGTGCGGAAGGTGCGCCGCTTAGAATCCGGCGCTCGAAAGTCGGGCTAAGTATAGCTTCGGCAGTACCTGTATCAGCCGAATAACCCAAATGACCCCCAAGTCCGTTACATCCGCAAACCTGTCTGAAGGTGTAGGACAAGCCCTTGAAGTCTCCCTGCGTGGCGCCGACGAGTTGTTGCCGCAGGACGAATGGATTCGCAAACTGCAGCGCTCGGAGGCCACAGGCCAGCCGCTGCGAATAAAGCTCGGCCTGGATCCGACGGCGCCCGACATCCACATCGGCCATACAGTCGTGCTGAACAAGATGCGCCAATTGCAGGACATCGGGCACACCGTGATATTCCTGATCGGCGACTTCACGACCACCATCGGCGATCCGTCCGGCCGCAACAGCACCCGTCCGCCTCTCACGCGCGAGCAGATCGAGGCCAACGCCCAGACCTATTACCGCCAGGCCAGCATGGTGCTGGACCCGGACAAGACCGAGATTCGCTACAACTCCGAATGGAGCGACCCGCTGGGTGCCCGCGGCATGATCCAGTTGGCTGCCAAGTACACCGTCGCGCGGATGATGGAGCGCGATGACTTCAGCAAGCGCTTCAAAACAGGCCAGTCGATTTCGGTGCACGAATTCCTGTATCCACTGATGCAGGGGTACGACTCGGTGGCACTGAAGTCCGATCTGGAACTGGGCGGCACCGACCAGAAATTCAACTTGCTGGTCGGACGTCACCTCCAGCAGGAATACGGTCAAGAACCGCAGTGCATACTCACTATGCCTTTGCTCGAAGGGCTCGACGGCATCGAAAAGATGTCGAAGAGCAAGAACAACTACATCGGCATCAGCGAAGACGCGCCGACGATGTTTGCAAAGGTGCTGTCGATTTCCGACGTGCTGATGTGGCGTTGGTACACCCTGCTGAGCTTCAAGTCGCTGGCGGAGATCGCCGCCCTGAAGGCCGAGGTCGAAGCAGGTCGGAACCCGAAGGACGCCAAGGTGGCGCTGGCCAAGGAGATCACCGCCCGGTTCCACAGCACGGCCGCGGCCGATGCCGCCGAGCAGGACTTCAACAACCGCAGCAAGGGCGGCGTGCCCGACGACATCCCGGAGCGCACGGTGAGCGGTGCGCCGATCGGAGTTGCCCAACTACTGAAGTTGGCCGGCCTGGTGGAGTCGAACGGCGAGGGTAATCGCATGATCGATGGCGGCGGCGTTCGCGTTGATTCGACGGTGATCAGCGACAAGGGCCTGAAACTGCCCGCCGGCAACTACGTGCTGCAAGTGGGCAAGCGCAAGTTCGCGCGCGTCCAGCTTTCATGAAGTGAGATAACCACGAAGCGCCTTCGGCAAGGGGGCGATACCAGCGGCCCGGCGAAGCCGGTTCCGCGGTATCCCTGGCATTTGGCGGCGCCGGTTTCATCGTCGCGGGTCACGCGATGGCGTGGTGGAAAACTGAGACGCGGCTGCCGGAAGGCCGTTATCGGACGACCACCGTTACGCGGCGGTTGAGCGGTTCGTCCACGTTCGGGCCGGTCGGCATGGCCAATTCGCGCGAACCGCGGCCGACCGCTTCGATACGCTTCGCCGGAAATCCGCGCTCGACAAGCATGTCGCGCACCTGCGATGCCCGCTGGAGCGACAAGACATCGTTTTGGGGGGGCGAGCCGGTGGTATCCGTATGGCCGGAGACGAGGATGTCGCCGCCGTTGCGGGCACCCGCGGCCGTCAGCAGATGCTCCAGATTCTGTTGCGACGCCGCCGCAAGAGTGCTGCCGCCCACCTCGAAGTACAGGGTGTAGCGCTGGGCCTTGGGCGGCGCCATGTCAAACAGCGTGCTATTGGCCTTGCGGAGATTGGCCGGGTCCGCCTGGTCAACCACCGGCGGCCCGCTGGCACCGCCGGCCGCTTGGGCGCGCGCATAGGGTTGGGCCAAGGTTTTGTCGCCGCCCTTTGTTTGAACGACCACGGCAGAAGGTGTCCCGTCTTCCTGAGGCAGCAGCACGACACGGGTGCCGGGTGAGGAACAGGCGGCCAGCGAGACCGCGCAAGCCGTGATGAGGCAATGGCCGAGGCGACGGTTAATCATTGCTCCACCTCGACGATGAAGTCCGTGCCGCGGATGCCGATGGTCGCGGTCTGGGTTTCGACGCGCAAGTCATCGGGATGTCCCTTGCCAATCTGGCCGGTGATCATCCGCAGCGACCCACGCAACAAGGAAACCACCAGGTTGCCGTTCTGCGTGGTGGATTCGTAGCGGAATTCCTTGAGATCGAGTTGCGACGACGGGCCGACGATCAGCGTGGTGCCATCGCGCAAGACCACGCTGGCGCCCGAGTCGGGGCCGGTCCTCACGCGGTCGACAGGTGACACTTCGTCGCTCGGACGGGCGGCGCGCATCGTGCCATTGGTGTCGAGCAATTGCACCTCGCCGCGCACATTCTTGACGATGCCGGCATGAGTTGGTGCGGAGGGCGCCGTGGCCGGCGCGGCACGCGTCTGTGCGGACGCGGTTGCAGTTGCTGTTGCGCAAACCAGTGTGGCGACGGCCAGGAATGCGTTTTTTCTCATCGAAATACCCCCTTTGTTTATCGTGCTTTTATTGGGGTCGATGGTACGCGACGCCGGGCCGTCCGTAACAGCCGGACATAATTCAGGGTTCGAGGCCTTGTTCCGCTCCCGGTGCCTTCCATCGACTCCTTTTCTCGCCCGACCGCCTCCGCCGCGCTGAGCCCGAGGGCGTGGCTGCGCTGCTCGATTGCCGTTGCGTTGCTGACCATCGTGCTCAAGGGACTGGCAGGCTACGTGACAAATTCGATGGGCCTGATCTCGGATGCGATGGAGTCGTTCGTGAACCTGGCCAGTGCGATGTTTGCGCTCGCCATGGTGACCATTGCCGCACGGCCGGCCGATGCGGACCATCCTTACGGGCATCACAAGGCCGAGTACTTTTCTTCCGGCTTCGAGGGCGTGCTGATTGTCGGCGCCGCCTTGGCGATTCTGTGGGCGGCCGTGCATCGGTTGCTGGCGCCTCAACCGATCGAACAGCTGGGATGGGGGCTGGTGCTGGCGACTGTCAGTTCGGGCTTCAACGGTGCGCTGTCCTGGGCGCTGTTTCGTGCGGCGCGCGGGCACCGCTCGATCGCGCTCGAAGCCGACGCGCGCCATCTGCTGGCCGACGTCTGGACGTCGGCGGCCGTGCTCGTTGGCATCGTGGCCGTGCACTTCACCGGCTGGCTCTGGCTCGATCCGGTGCTCGCGATCGGCGTGGCGCTCAACATCGTGCGCGAGGGTGTGAGGCTGGTGTGGCGCTCGTCGCAGGGGCTGATGGACGTGGCGCTCGACGCCGAATCGCAGGCCGTGCTGATGGCCACGCTCGAGCGGTTCAAGGCAACGACGCCTGAGGGCGCGCAGGTGCGGTTCGACGACATCGTGACACGCGGGGCTGCGCAGCGCCGGTTCGCCGACCTCCACATGCACGTGCCCGGCGACTGGTCGCTGCAACGCGCGGCAACCTTGCGCGATGGGCTCGAGCAATCGCTCATGGAGGCGGTGCCGGGTCTTCGCGTGACCATCCAGTTGCTGCCGCTCGGCATGGAAGCAAGGGCCACGCAACTGGAGGAATCGGCTGGATGAAGGCACTGCTGCAACGTGTGCGCGAGGCACGGGTGGACGTCGGCGGGCAAACCGTGGGGCGGATCGACTGCGGCCTGCTGGTATTGATGTGCGCCGAGCGCGGCGACGGCGATGCGGCGGTGGACCGATTACTGGCCAAGATCCTGAAACTGCGCATCTTTTCCGATGACGCCGGCAAGATGAACCGGAGCGTGCAGGACGTTGGCGGTGGCTTGCTCATCGTCAGCCAGTTCACGCTGGCGGCCGATGTGAGCGGCGGCAACCGGCCGAGCTTCACGCAGGCGGCGCCGCCGGACGAGGGCATGCGCCTGTACGACTACTTCGTGGCGCGGGCACGTGCCGCGCATCCGAATGTCGCGACGGGCGAATTTGGCGCCGACATGCAGGTGCACCTGGTCAACGACGGACCGGTGACGATTGCGTTGCAGATGGCGTAGTGGATCAGTAGGGGTTCTTGATGCCGAGGCCCGCGAGGATCTCTATCTCCCGCGCTTCCATTTCCTCGGCGTCCTGCTCGCTGGTTTCATGGTCCCAGCCCTGTGCATGCAGCGTGCCGTGCACCAGCATGTGCGCGTAATGCGCGGCCAGCGTCTTGCGCTGCTCCTTTGCCTCGCGGGCAACCACGGGGGCGCACAGCACCAGATCGGCCATGACGATCGGGCCTTGCGCATAGTCGAAGGTCAGCACGTTGGTTGCATAGTCCTTGCCGCGAAACTCGCGGTTCAGGCGCTGGCCTTCGTCGGTGTCGACGATGCGCACCGTGATCTCGCCTTCGCTGTCGAGCGCATGGCGAATCCAGCGCATGACGCTGTGGCGCGGCAAGGCCGCGCGATGCCGCTCCACGCCCTTGAAGCGGCCGAACTGCAATGACAGCGAGAGCGCTGCAAGCATGGCCCGGCTCATCGCGCGTCGACGCGCTTGCGCTGGTTGTCGTAGGCATCGACGATGCGCGCCACCAGCGGATGCCGCACCACGTCGGCCGAGGTGAAGCGCGTGATCGCGATGCCCTTGACGCGCCTGAGCACTCGCTCTGCGTCGATCAGTCCACTGAGCTGATGCTTGGGCAAATCGATCTGGCTCACATCCCCGGTCACTACGGCCCTGGCGCCGAATCCGATGCGCGTGAGGAACATCTTCATCTGCTCTGGCGTGGTGTTCTGCGCCTCGTCCAGGATCACGAAGGCGTTGTTGAGCGTGCGTCCGCGCATGAAGGCGAGCGGCGCGATTTCGAGGGCGTTGCGCTCGAAGGCCTTCTGCACCTTGTCGAAGCCCATGAGGTCGTAAAGCGCGTCGTACAGCGGACGCAGGTAGGGGTCGACTTTTTGCGACAAGTCACCGGGCAGGAAGCCGAGCCGCTCGCCAGCTTCGACCGCCGGCCGCGTGAGCACGATGCGCTGCACGGCGCTGCGTTCCAGCGCATCGACGGCGCAGGCCACGGCAAGGTAGGTCTTGCCGGTTCCAGCCGGGCCGATGCCGAAGGTGATGTCATGGGCAGCGATATTGTCGAGGTAGTTCGCCTGGGTCGGCGTGCGGGCGCGCAGATCGGCGCGGCGTGTGAGCAGCATCGGGCCAGGCTCGCCGTCGTCCGTCATGCCCGAATCGCTCGCCAGCGTGAGCTGCACCACGGCCGGGTCGATGGTGCGGTCGGCAATCTCGTAGAGCGCTTGCAGCACGTCCATGGCTTGCTCGGCCTGGGCCTTGGCACCTTCGACCTTGAACTGCTCGTGGCGGTGCGCGACCTTCACGCCCAGCGCTTCCTCGATGCGGCGCAGATGCTCGTCGAGCGGACCGCAGAGATGGCTCAGGCGGGCATTGTTCAGCGGCTTGAAGGTGTGACGAATGATCAAAGGATAATTCCGGCTCTGCAATAGGCACGACGAAGGGTTCCGATGATAGGCAAGTTGACCGGCACGCTGGCCGAACGCAATCCACCGCAGGTGGTGGTGGACTGCAACGGCGTGGGCTACGAAGTCGATGTGCCGATGAGCACTTTCTACAACCTGCCGCAGACCGGCGCTCGCGTGTCGCTGCTGACGCACTTCGTGGTGCGCGAAGATGCGCAGATCCTCTACGGCTTCGGCACGTCGGAAGAACGGATCGCGTTCCGGCAGCTGATCAAGATTTCGGGCATCGGGCCGCGGATGGCGTTGGGCGTCTTGTCGGGCTTGAGCGTGGCGGAGCTGGCGCAGGTCGTGACGCTGCAGGATGCGGGCCGGCTGGTCAAGATTCCGGGCATCGGCAAGAAGACCGCGGAGCGCCTGCTGCTCGAGCTCAAGGGCAAGCTCGGCGCCGAGATCCCCTTGCCTGCGCACGCAGCGAGCGACGCGCAGGCCGACATCCTTCAGGCGCTGGTCGCGCTCGGCTACAGCGACAAGGAGGCGGCTGCGTCGCTGAAGGCGCTGCCAAAGGATGTGGGCGTGAGCGAAGGCATCAAGCTGGCATTGCGCGCACTGGCGAAGTAGGAGGCAACCAGGAGGCAGCGCCCCGGCTTCAGGTGGCTTCAGGGGTGCAGCTTCTCGCCCCGCGCCAGCATCTCCACGAAGGACGCGATGCGTTTTGCGCGCGTGCCGGGCGTCTTCGCGGTCTGTGTGCGAAACAGGACAGCATAGCGATTCGCTGAATCCAGCGAGGCGAAGAAGGCAGCGGCACGCGGTTCGGCATCGAGCGCGGCTTGCAGGTCGGGTGGCACGACCGATGTGCTGGCGCCGTCGTAGGCCGCGTCCCATCGCCCATCCGCCTTGGCGCGATCGATCTCGGCCTGGCCGGCAGGTTGCATGCGGCCTTCCTCGATGAGCTTCAACGCCTTCGCGCAATTGATCTTCGACCAGAGGCTGCGCGGCGCACGCGGCGTGAACCGCTGCAGCCAATAGTGCTCGTCCTCCGACTGGCTCGTCGCATCGATCCAGCCATGGCAGAGCGCCAGGTCGAGCGCCTCGGCGTGCAGGATGGTTCGCCGATGGGCGCCTTTCTTGGCGAAGCGCAGCCAGATGCCGCTCGACGTGGCTTGGTGGCGGCGCAGCCAGGCGGCCCACTTGGCGGCGCAAGCGCATTCGAGGATGGGCTTGTCGACGTCGCTTCGGCTCAAGGTACCCACCAGTAGCGCAGCGCGTGGAAGTAGATTGGCGCCGCGAAGATCACGGAGTCGAGCCGATCGAGCATGCCGCCGTGGCCTTCGATCATGGTGCCCCAGTCCTTGACGCCGCGGTCGCGCTTGATGGCCGACATGACGAGGCCGCCGAAGAAGCCCATCACGCAGATCGTGAGCGACATCAACGCGGCGTGCCAGGGCGTGAATGGTGTCGCCCACGACAGCGCGGCGCCCAGTGCGGTGGCGCTTGCAACGCCGCCGATCAAGCCCTCCCAGGTCTTGGATGGCGACAACTCGGGCGCGACCTTGCGCTTGCCGAACAGCTTGCCCCACACGTACTGCAGCACGTCGCTGCCCTGCACCACGATGACGAGGAAAGCGATCAGCAACAGGTTGCGGCCTTCGAAACCCGGTATCTGCAAGGTCAGCAACGCCGGCACATGGCTGATGCAGAACACGCACACCATCAGGCCCCACTGGATCTTCGAGGTGCGCTCCAGAAAGCGCCGCGTGTCGCCGCCAACGGCCGCGAGGATCGGCAACACCAGGAACGCATAGACCGGGATGAAGATCGAGTACAGGCCGTACCAGTCGATCCAAATCAGGAAGTACTGCACCGGCAGTGCGACGAAAAACGCGAGCGCAATCGCATGGTGGTCGCCGCGCCGCGTGTAGGCAAGGCTGATGAATTCTCGCAGCGCATAGAACGAGATCAGGTAGAACAGCACGATCACGCCGCCCTTGCCGAATGCGAATGCCAGCCCGATGACGGCGACCATGACCCACCACGCGTTGACACGCGAGTTCAGGTTGTCGATGACCGCGTTGGGTTGCCCCTTGGCCACGTGCCACCTGAGCAGCGCGCCGATGGCCGACGCCAGGATCAGCACGCAGGCCACGCCGCCGAACAGTGTCAGCGTGGTCTGGCTGGAGGAGGCGATGTTCATTGGGAAACCTTGATGCTGCGCACTGCGGTGCGAGTGCCTTCGGACGGCCGGGCGGCACTCATGCGGCCGCCTCTTCCCGGTCGTATTCCGGCCGCAGGTCGAGCATCGCGGCGCGTGCGCGCGCGATGAAAGTGCTCTTGTCTTCACCGTCGGCCAGCACGATCGGCGTGCCGTAGCGCACGGTGCAGGCCAGCGGAATCGGCACCAGCGTGCCCTTGGGCAGGACGCGCTTGAGGTTCTCGATCCACACCGGCACCAGCCGTACGTTGGGGCAAGCGCGTGCCAGGTGATAGAGGCCGCTTTTCAGCGGCAACAGCTCCTCGTCTCCCATGTTGCGCGTGCCTTCCGGAAACATGATGAGCGAGTCGCCGGCCTGCAAGGCTTCGGCCATCTGTTGCACCGGGTTGAGGCCGTCTGCGGAACCGTCGCGCTTGATCATCAGTGCATTGAACACCTGCTCGCCGACGAAGCGGCGGGCGTTCGATGCGAGCCAGTAGTCCTGCCCCGCCACCGGCCGCGTGATGGCGCGCAGGTCGGGCGGCAGTGTGGCCCAGAGCAGCACGAAGTCGCCATGGCTGGTGTGGTTGGCGAAGTAGAGCGTCTGCTCGGCTTTCGGCGTGGTGCCGCTCCAGATGGCGCGTACCCCGGTGAGCAACTTGGCGACGCCGACGATCAGCCCTGCCGTGACGACGGCCGCAAGCTTGCGGCTTTCTCCCTGCACGAATGCATTCACGTATCACGCTCCCTTCGACACACGGTCTTCTCGTTCATTGCAAATCCTGCGTCAGCAATCCGAGCAGGAACATCGCGGCCTGGCACGCGACGGTGATGCCATGCCGTTGCACCAATTGGCGCGTGCCCAATACACGATCGGCCAGCGAACGCGCAGCATCGGGCGACTGGCGCATGCCGATGCGGCTGAGCGCCGTGTCGAGTGCGGGCAGAGAAGCGATGCTGCCTCGAGCCAGTCCTTCGAACAGCCCGACGTCGAGTCGCAACCGCAGCGCGAGGTAGCGCTCGAACACGCCGATGATCGCCACGGCGCCAAAGCCCATGCAGGAGGTCAGCGAGAGCGAGCGTGCGGTGAGGGCGAGCACACCGAGCGCGATACCGCTCATCGCGAGTCCTAGCGACGCGATGCCGCCCGCGGCCTGCAGCAGGCTCGCGGTGGTGGCGCACAGGGCGCGGTCGTTGTCATTCATGGTGGTTCAGGAGTCATGTGCATCGGGCTCGCGGATGGCTTGCGCCAGCGCGACGCGCCAGGCCGGACGCAGCACGATCTGCGGGCGGGTCTGCCGCACCAGTTCCTCAGCGTCTGCCAGCGCTTGCGCTACCTTGGCATCCTTTGCATGCGCGGCGATCCAGCCGACCAGTGACGCTGCGCTGCGCGAGAAGCCGAGCGCACAGCAGATCCAGACCGTTGCGCCTGTACGATGCTGGGCTTCGATGATCAGTGCGGCACGTCGCAAGTGAGCGGGCGAGGGCACCACCAGGTCGAGCATCGGCAGGCAGTGCGCACCGTGGCCGGAGGGCATCTGCAATTCGGCGCTGAGACTGACCAGGCGCGGCTTGCCGGCGGCCAGCCATTCCACGAAATCGGGAATGCGCCCGAGCCACAGGCCGGGCAAGACTTCGGAATAGGCCCGCATCTTGCGTGTCCAGACCCTGGCATTGAGCGCCGCCCCGGCGCGGTACGGCAGGAGCAGCCAGCGGGCCGCCCATGCCATGTGGCCGCGGGCGTTCATCTGGAAGCCGCGTGCGCCGAAGCCGATGTAGTTGAAGGCCACCAGCGCCAGCGAGGCGGCGGGCCAGCCCAGCCACAGTGCAATGCCGCCGATGTGCACCGCCGCGGCCAGGCACGCCGCGGCGCCGGCGGCGTAGTACGCGGCCAGCTTCCAGCGTTGAGGGTCGCTTGCGAGCCGCCACACGCGCGGCATCGAGGGCACGCGCTCGAGCGGCCACAGCCAAACGCAGAACATGCCGAGCAGGGCGCCTGTGGGAATATCGATGAAGTGGTGTTGCCAGGTGGTCAGCACCGACGCGCAGATGGCGAAAGTCCACAGGTGCAGCACCCCGCGCGCCCACGGATTCTCGAGCAGGCGCTGATACCAGTCCCACAGAATGACGGCCAGTGCGATGTGCAGCGACGGCGCCTGGTTGAACGGCTTGTCGAAGCCGCGCAGCGCATCGAACAGGAAGGCCGGCGCGCCATCGACCGGCGGCTGGCCGAAGCTGAATTCCAGTGGCCACAGCACAAAGCAGGTCACGGCAATGACGGTCGCGGTCAACAGTCGCAGGGCATGCCGGTCGACGAGATGCCTACTGCGCCCGAAGAAGAGCGACAGCGCATAGAAGACGTTGATGGTCCAGTACGGAAATATCGTCCACGGCCAGAACGGGATATGCCGTTCCCATGCGAACGCCGCACTGGGCACGTGCGCGCGCGTGGTGGCCCACCAGGTTGCGAAGCCGTACGTGGCGTAGAACAACGGCCCGAGCAGGACGAGCCACGCCGCGGCGCGCTTCCAGGGGACCGGCGCGGCGCTCATCGAGGCCCCCACGTTCGGCACTGCGTGTCCTCACTGCCCCCCGAGGGGGTGCAAGCTTGCTTGGGGCGGCCCGGCGCGGCGCTCCGAGGCCCCCACGTTCGGCACTGCGTGTCCTCACTGCCCCCCGAGGGGGTGCAAGCTTGCTTGGGGCGGCCCGGCGCGGCGCTCCGAGGCCCCCACGTTCGGCACTGCGTG